>PWVY01000092.1 GCA_003561665.1 Thermoplasmata archaeon | reverse complement strand
TGTTCTTCAGGTCCACGGTGAGGCTCTTGACGTCGATGTCGTTCGGGTCAAGGCCTTTCACGATGGTCACGGTCTTGCCATAGCGGCGCGTGGTCGTCGTGATCCGGATCTCTTGTTGTTCGCGAGCGATCTCCTCGCAAACGCAGATCTCCTTGGGTAGGCCGCACGTATCACAGACGGTCATGCCTTACCTCGCTGTTCTTGCTCGATCTCTCGTTCTCTCATGATGGTTCGTATTCGTGCGACGGTTTTGCGAAGCTCGCGGATGCGACCGGGGTCGGGTGGTGCGCCACCCATAGCGGCTACGCCTTGCTCGTGCATGAGCTCCTGTTGCATCTCGCGGAGCGTGTCGTGAAGATCCTCGGGGTCGATGGCTCGGATCTCTTCGGCGTCCATCACCATCATTCCTCACCTTCCTCGAGGTCGTTGACTGCGTTTTTGATCTTCTCGGATAGCTTGGGCCCGATGCCGGGAACCTCGGCGAGGTCCTCCGCGCTGGCTTCGAAGATCGAGGAAACGGTGTACCCGGCTTCGTCCAAGGCGTCGGCTTTGCTTGGGCCCACGCCGGGGATGTCCGTGAGAGCGTACTGGGAGAGGCCTGTCTCTTCTGCAGGGGGTTCGTCCTCGGGTTCTTCGATGGCCTCGGCCGGTTCCTCTTCCGTCTCTGGGACCTCGCCAGCGGGGATGGGGGATTTCTCTTCGATCTCTTCGAGGGCTTCTTCTGCGCGTTTCTCGTCCTCGATGGCTTCCTCGCTGATCTCGATGGCTTCCTGGGGTCGTTGGCCGGGTTCGAGCACGTTGACCTCGTCGGGAAGCTTGGCGTCAGGGCTCATGATCTTGACTTGAACCCCGATGGTCCCGAGTTTCTTCTTCGCCATCGCGTAGCCCCGATCCATGAACTCTTCTGCGGGTTGGCCGCAGTGTTTGATGTGGCCGCTGGTGAACTTCTCCATGCGTCCACGGGAACCGGTGAGTTTGCCGGTGAGCGTGATCTGGACGCCTTTGGCGCCTGAACCCATGATGCGGCGTACGGTGGAGTGCCCGGCACGTCGGAAGTGCCACCCTCGTTCGAGGGCTTCAGCCATCTTCTGTGCCATGATCTGGGGGTTCAGGTTTGGATCGTCAGCTTCCTCGACCTCGATTTGGGGGTTATCAAGGTCGAACTTGTCGGAGAGTTCCTTCGTGATCCGTTGAATGGTGGATCCTCGGCGTCCGATGACGAAACCGGGCCGTTCGGCGACGAGCCGGATGCGTAGGCCAAGGGGTGTGCGTTGAATCTCGCAGCCTCCGAACCCTGCGCGAGCGGCTTCCCGCGCTAGGAACTCCGTCATAAGGAGGCGGCGTTTGTTCTCTTCGATGAGCTTTCGTTCGACGGCCATCAGTCCTCAACCTCCTCTTCGACGACGATCTCGATGTGGCACAACGATTGGTTCCATGCCGTTGCTCGGCCCCGAGCGCGGGGGCGCGTACCTTGGATCTCTCCGGCGCGTTGGCATGCGGCGTGTGCGACGGTCATGGTCTCCGTGTCCAGGCCTTTGTACTCGGCGTTGGCCTCTGCTTCCTCAAGGAGGTCCAGGATCTCGCCTGCGACCTTGACGGGGTAGCGGCCTGGGCCAGTTCCTTTCTGGTGGGAAACCTTGCCTTGGTGGCGGCGGTATCGAACAGGCTGCGTCTTGGCGACGACGCCTTCCAAGTATTCCTTGGCGTGTTCAAGGTTCATGCCACGGATTTCGCGGCAGACCTCGATCGCGTCACGAGGCTTGATAGGGAGCTCGCGGCCAAGCGCTTTGGCCGTGATGTCCGGGTCCGGGTCGACGCTGTATCCGATGCTCATAGGATCACTTCAGCGGCATGTACTTGCTCGACCGCGTGGCGCCAACGCCCGGGCCGGTGTGTTCAACGTTCTTGCGTGTCAGGGCGAACTCTCCGAGGAAGTGGCCGACCATGTCGGCCTCAACATCGACGCGTTCGAACTCTACCCCGTTGTGAACCATGAGGATCTTACCCACGAAGCTGGGGAGAACGACCATGTCGCGCAGATGCGTGCGGAAGGGGCCTTCACCCCCGTTCTCGATTTTCTCGATGAGTTTCTCGTGCTCTTCGCTTAACCCGCGCTCGATCTTGCGTCGTGCTCGGGATGGGAGAAGGTCGACGAGCTCGTCGAGGCTCATCTCTTGGAGTTCCTCCAAGGTGTGCCCGCGATAGGAGAACTCTTCCTTCCGGCGGGTTTGGATCTCGTCGGCACGTCGTCGGTCGCGGGATCGGCGTCTGTCGGCCATCAGTTCTTGCCTCCGGTTCTCTTGGCTGCGATGCTCCCGACCTTGGTCCCGGGTGGGGAGCTTCGGGCCACCGTCTTGGGTCGCCCGGTACTGGGTTTGTTCCCGCCGCCGAAGGGGTGGTCAACGGGGTTCTTCGCCACGCCTCGAACCACAGGCCAGTAGGTGGCTTTGCTTTTGATGAGGTGGTGGCGCTTCCCGGCTTTCACGATGGGTTTGTCCTTGATGCCGCCTCCAGCGACGGTGCCGATGGCGGCTCGGCAGGCACGGTGAAGGGTCTTGAAGGCGCCCGAGGGAAGTTGGACGACGGTCGCGGTGGGGGTTTTCGATACGATGAATGCGTGATTGCCCGCGGTGCGGCAGAACTTGCCTCCGTCCCCGGGTTGGCTTTCGATATTGTAGACGTAACTTCCCTGTGGGATCTCGCCAAGGGGGAGCACGCTGCCGAGGGAAGGTTCGCCTTCTCCAATGCTGATCTCGTCTCCCACGGCGAGGCCTTCAGGGGCGAGGATGGTTCCTTTGCTTCCATCGTCGAAGCGGATGATGGCGATGGGAGCAGAGTGGCCAGGGTTGTGTTTGATATCGTCCACGACCCCGCGAGCCGTGTGGACTTTGGGGAGCGTGTTCGGGGCGCGGTGCCGGTGGCTGGGGCTTTTGAACGTGGAGCCGCCGTGTCCGCGTCGTTGGCTGGGGATTCGCTTTCCCATTCTTGGTCACCTCAGAAGATCCCCACGCGCATGGCGATGTCTTCGGCTTGCACGGTGGGAGGGAACCGCACGATGGCTCGTTTCTTGCCCTTGGGCGTGATCATGGTTCTAACCTTGTCGACCTCCACGTCGAACATCTCTTCGATGGCCCAGCGGATCTGGGGTTTGGTCGCGTCGATGTTGACGACGAAGTCGATGCTGTTCCGGAAGTCCAGTCGGTCCATCGTTTTCTCGGTCACGTAGGGGTGATGGATGATGTTGTAAGGGTCTAGGGTCACGCGATCACCTCTTCAAGCTTCGCGATTGCGGATTCGGTGAACACGGTCAATCGTCCAGCGTCGCCTCCGGGGGCCAGGCGGGGAACGTTGAGCTCCTCGACGAGGGCGTACTCTACGCCGGGGAGGTTCCCGCTGGATCGGTCGATGGTGCCGGTGTCGTGAACGACGAGGAGCACGCTTCGAGGGGTCCGGTAGCGTCGTCCTCGCATCGTGCCTTTCCCGGGTCGGATGCTTCGTCCGTTCTTGGCGCGTTCGAGGTCCTCGCCGACGCCGAGCGCGTCGAGCGTGTTAACGAGGTCGCGCGTCTTGGTGAGGTTCACGATGTCGTCTTGGACAACGAGGGGAAGGGTCTCCGTGTCGAATTGGTGTCCGCGTTCTGTGACGCGGTCGAGATCGGACGTGGCGGCGAGTGCGCTTCTCAGCGCGAGATCGCGTTCTTTCCGGTTGAGGTGTTCGTGGAGTTTCTTCTCTGCTTTGGGCGGGTGGGCTCGTCGGCCGCCTCGTGCAAGGGGCGCGAAGGCTGCTTCGCGTCCTTGTGTTAACCGGGGGACGCGGCTGGCGCCGCGGCCGGGGGCCCATGATTCGGTTGCATGTCGACGTCCGGCCATGGGGTCTGCGCCGTACGGTTGTTTCTGGTTCGTTTCGGCGACGTCCACGGCTTTTCGGATGATGTCTGGCCGGTAGGGGGCATCGAACGAGGCGGGCAGGCTGATGCTCCCGGCTTCGTTCCCGTCGGTGTCGTAGATGGTTGCGTCCATGGTTAGGCCCCTTGTTTGCTGGCGGTGCTGATGTACGTGATCTGGGGTTCCTGTACCTCGACCCCTGCGTCGTATCGGAGAGCGTGGCGGAGGGCGAGGGCCCGTTTGGAGGGACCGGGGAGAGTCCCGTGGAGAAGCGCGAACGTGTTGTCCACGTTCCCGTAGCGGAGGAACCCGCCTTCAGGGTTGATCTCTTCTGGATCCTCGCTGATCTTGAGGATGCGTTTGTTGAGTTCGGTTCGTTGGTGGAACCCGACTTGGCCCGGCATGGGGACTTGGGGTCGGATAAAGCGCGGTTGGAAGGGTCCAAGAGGCGAGGCGTCTCGTCGGTTCTTGCTGTTCTTGTGGCTTTGAAGTTTGACGCCCCAGCGTTTCACCGATCCTTGCAGGCCTTTGCCTTTGGTGACGGCGGCAACGTCCATCATTTGGCCGACGTCGGCGACATCCGTGATCTCGAGGTCTGTTCCGAGGATGTCTGCGGCGAGGTCAAGACGTCCATCGATGTTGCCCCCGCCGATGCGGAGTTCCGTGATGTCGGGGATCTTTCGAGGAAGCCCGGGGACCTCGTAGGGTTTGTTGTGAGCAAGGATGCGCACTTCGTCGACGCGGTCGCGGTCGAGGTCGTCGACGTCTCCGGTTTTCTTTTCGGAGAGGTGGACGCGCTCGTTGACTTCGCGGTCGACAGTGGTGGACCAGACTTCGTCCTCGGCTTTCAGACCGTAGGGGGTGTTCCGGTATGTGCGTACGCCTGCGACGCCCATGGGGGGTGTCTCGAGGACGGTGACGGCTTCTCGTACCTCCTGGTTGGCCGTGGTGGACGTGGGTCGGTAGTCGACCATCATGACGTGCGTCATGCCCACTTTGAACCCGGTGAACCCTTGAACCACGGGCTCGGGGCCATCGTCAGGCCACGAGCGGAAGCGTGCCAGGGTCTGGGGGGCCCTTTTCCGGGGCGAGTAGCCGTGTGATCCGCGTTTTGGGTGATGCGTTTTGACCATGCTGGAGTCTCCCAGCTACCGCACTTTTGCGTGCGGGCCATCGAGTGTCCCTTCCGTCGGCGTTGTTCGACCGTGACGCCCGTCGTGCCCGAAGGATGGAGTCCATGTGTGGGCGGCGACTGGGGGTTGCTTTGCGCATTGCCCCAGGGCGTCTGGTTCGAACGGCCTGGAAGGGTACCTCGGCCAAAGGAGGTCCGGTATAAATGCTTAACGGGGGGTGGTGGGCGCGTTTGCGCTTGGGCTTCGCTGAGGAGGGTTTAGTCCATGACGGGCCTGCAGACCCTGTTCGCGGGGCTTATCGGGCGTCTTCTGTCCGGCGTTGGGGCGGGGCCTTGATGGGGTGGGATGTGGTGTCTCGCAGGTCCGTGACAGTCGTGGCGAGGTGATGAAGCGCGGTGGTTTCTTTCTCGTCGTGCATCTGGGGGATGGCGTGCGCGAGGGTGATGGTGCCCATGCGTGGGGCCATGCTGGCGAGGGTTTGGCAGAACTCGTACGTGGCGTGGAGGCCTTCGAGGACGAGGAGGCTGGAGAGGGTGCTGATGAGGACTTGGTGTTGGGGTTCGTTCTCGATGAGGTGGGTTTGGGCTTCGTTGAGGGCGAGGAGGAGCGCGTCGTGGTCGGGTTCTTCGGCGAAGACGGTGGCTGGGGTTGTGTGGGCCCATCCGACGCGGGGGGCGTGCGCGTCGACGTATTGGATGAGGTTCTTGTTCTCGGCTTGTTCGACGTTGGTCCCGTGCCGGGTGAGGCCTTGGCGGAATTGGGGGGCGGCGTGGTCGAGGAGGATCACGATGGTGGCGACGTCGCGTTGGATCGCGTCGTGGGCTAAGCGTTGGGTGAGGTGCGCGGGGTCGTTGGTGGGTTCGTCGAGGAGGACGTGGAGGCCGGGGCGGGTGGGGAGGACGGGGGAGGGAGCGTTGGGGCTCACGGGTTTGGCTCGCTGGGTTCCCTCTTATAGGCGTGGGGGTTGGGGAAGGGGTCCTTTTGGGCCGTGGTTAGCGGCCTTGGAAGGTGGGTTCGCGTTTGTCGAGGAAGGCTTGCATGCCTTCTTTTTGGTCGTCGGTGGCAAAGCAGGCGGCGAAGGCTTCGGTTTCGAGGTGGTCGCCGGTTTGGAGGTTGGCGTCGTGTCCGTGGCGGGCGGTTTTCTTGGCGAGGGCGACGGCGAGGGGTCCGTTCGTGGCGATGGTTTTGGCGGTGTTTTGGGCTTCTTGGAGGGCTTCGCCGGGGGGTACAAGGCGCGTGATGAGGCCGGTTCGGTGGGCTTCGGTGGCGTCGATCTTGCGTCCGGTGAGGAGAAGGTCGAGGCCTTGGCCAAGGCCGAGGATGCGGGTGAGGCGTTGGGTCCCGCCGAAGCCGGGGATGACGCCAAGGGTGACTTCGGGGAGGCCGAGGGTGGCGTTTTCGCTGGCGATGCGTACATCGCAGGCGAGGGCGAGTTCGAGGCCTCCGCCAAGCGCGAACCCGTTGATGGCGGCGATGGTGGGCACGTCGTGGTTCTCGATGGTGTCGAGGAGGGTGTGGCCTTTCTGGCTGAAGCGGCGGGCGTCCTGGGGCGTCATGGTTTTCATGGCGGCGATGTCTGCGCCGGCTACGAACGCTTTGTCGCCGGCGCCGGTGAGGACGATGCATCGCGCGTCGTTTTGGGCTTCTTGGAGGGCGTGGGTGAGTTCGGTGATGAGGTCTTCGTCGAGGGCGTTCAACCGTTTGGGTCGGTTGATCGTGATGGTGGTGACGTGCTCATCTTGGGTGACCTTCAGGGACATCGGCCCTGCATGGTGGTGGGGTGGGAAAACCGTGTCGGACGCGGGGGGCGTTGGGCTTAGTCGTAGGGGTCTTCATCCTCGTCGTTTTCGTGTTGGGGCTCGGATGGGGATTGTTGGTCGGTGAGCCCTGGGATGATGAGGTCCAGGTCCAGGGTGAGGGTGTAGTCTGTGTTCGCGGCCGCGTTGGCTCGAACGGTGAGCACGTAGGAGCCTCGGTCAAGATCGATGCTGGTCTCGAGTCGATGTTGCGTGGGGTCGTCCGCGGTGAGCGTTTCAACGGGGGTCCCGTCGCGGGTTTCGAGGATGAGTTCAAGATCAGCGGGTGTGGTCGCGTTGCTCCAGTCGAGCGAGAGGGTTCCTTTCCCGGGGTAGAGGAGGGTGGTGTCGTAGCGGGCCGCGTCGATGAACGTGTTCTGGCTGGGTTCTTGGAGGTCGTAGAGGATCTCGCTTATGCTTTGCCCGGTGGCGCCGGCGCCGGTGCCTGCGGCGAGGGTTCCTTCCTCGACGAGCGTGAACGTGGTTCGGGGCACGGTGCGCGTGACCTTGACCTCGATCTCGTCCGTGCTCGAGTCGCCTTTCGCGTCGGTGGCTTTGCCGATGATCTTGTACGTGCCGGATTCGTCGAACGTGAACGTGGCGTCGTCCCCGGTTTTGTCGGTCTCCTCGGGGAGATCGTACACGCTGTCTTCTTCGTTGCTGGCTTCGATGCGTTGGGCGATGAGCCATTCGATCTCGACGGGGTCCCCGTCGGGGTCCGTGACGTCGGCGGTCACGGTGAGGGGGTCCTCTTGGCTGATCCATGCTGCATCCGCGGTGACCGTGATGGTGGGGGGCGTGTTCTCGCCGGTGCCGACGGGCACGTTCAGGTTGCCGGTGACGCTGTCGGTCCCGTCGCTTGCCGTGACTTGCACGGTGTAGGTGTGGTTGTCCCAGGCGAACGTGTGCTCGACGATGGCTCCCTTCGCGGTGGTGCCGTCGCCGAAGTCCCATGTGAAGGTGAGCGCGTCCGCGCCGGGCGTCCCGGTGGCGTCGAACGTGAACGTTTCGTCGACGCTTCCTTCTTCAGGCGTGATCGTGACGGCGAGCCCTTCGTGAGTGAGCTGGTCGAGGCTCACGTCTTCCTCCCCGATGCAGCCGGTGGTGAGGAGCGCGAGGGCGAGGAGCAGGAGGGCTCCACCGCGTCCTCGCATGGGCTTCATCGCTCCCGGCGATGAGCGGTGAGGGCGAGCGCGCCAAGGAGGCTTGCGATGACGGGGGCAAGGCCCAGGGGCGCATCGTCGGTGTCACCGGTTTGCGCGGTCTCGATGTGGCCTTCGCTGTCGACCGCTGTGGCTTCACCGGTCTCGGAGAGGGTGAACCCGGCGCCTTTGGTCGCGATGGCGTTCCCTTGGAGGTTCGAGGCGCTGGCTTCCACGACGTAGTCTCCCGGTGGGGCGTCTGCTGCTTCGTAGTCCCAGACCCAGGTGACGAGCACGGGTTCGTGGTGAGCGAAGTGCCCGTAGTCGCGCTGCACGATGACGGGGCCGCGGACGTGTTCGCCTTCAACGAGGTTCCCGTTCTCGTGAAGGATCACGGTCTCGCCTTCATCGTTGCGGACCTCCATGGTGAGTTTGTCAAGGTCTACGTCGTAGTTGCCAAGCGGCGTGGTGAACGCGGTGTGCACGGCGATCTGCCGATCACCGATGATCTGCGGGTGCACGTAGTTCATGCGGATGGGGTTCTCGATGGTCAGCTCCATCCGGTTGGGGAACTCGGTGCCGGTGTGGATCTTCCATTGGCGATCGGCGAACGTGACGCCGCCGTCATCGATCTGGGCCCAGGAGACTTCAAGGTTGAAGCTCTCATCCGCGGGGATGTCCGTGCTGGGGGAGGACATGGGAATCTCGATCTCGGTCACCATGTCGCCTTGCGGTGTGCTCATGATGTCGACGACGGTGCTTCCTTCGCTCACGACTTGGCCTTGGGTGAGGTCCGAGTTCAAGTCGTCGCCCAATCGCAGCGTCGCGGTGACTTCGATCTGCGGCATCACGCCGATGCCTTGCCCGGGGATGAGCAGCTCGGTGGCGTCCGCGCTCATGTACCAGTAGACGACGGGTTCCTCGCTGTCGAGGAGAAGGTCTTCGCCGAGGCCGCGCTCGGGGTGGTAGCGGGGGTCATCGAGGGATTCGTTGTAGTGCACGGGGCCTGGGCTGGAGAACATGAAGATGTTGTTCGCGTTGCTCACGGGCGCGTCCCCTGCCGGGGATTGCATGGTGGGCATGGTGCGGCCTTGCGCGATGTCGGGGGCCGCGTCATCCATGGGTTGCGTGTTCATGGGCACGCTGTCGAGCAGGTTGTAGATGTGGTGGTAGAGGGTCACCGTGACGGGGGGACCTTCGTACCCGGTGTTTTCTCCTGGAGCGTCACCGCCTCCGAAGTGCTCGTGGGCGCTTCCTATGGGGCCCCAGAGGGACGTGACCATGAACAAGCTCAACAGGACGATGAAGAGGGTTCGTTTCATGCGGGTTCACCTTCCGTTTTGGTCCCCACGCAGGGGGGCGTCAAGGCAGCGGGGTGCATCGAGAGACCGCTTCGCGCGTGCTTTCGCGTCGTTTCAAGGGCAGGGGATCGGCGGTCCGGCACCATGGTTGCATCGAAGAGGCGCGGTCGGTCCTTAAAATCGTTATGGACACATCGTGCATCAACCCGTAGCATGGGGCCCGTTACTCGGTGAGGTCGAAGACGTCTTGCCCGAAGGGCGTGGGACCGTCTTCGTCGAGATCCATGATGGCGCCGATGAGGTACTTGTCGGGCTCGGGTTCCTCCCCGTCGGGGGTGTAGCCTTGCCATCGGAACTCGTACGATGCGTCCGGGGCAAGCTGGACGGTGGCTTCGTTCTCGTAAAGCACGATGTCGTCTTTGCCAGCGGCGACGGTGAGGGTCCCGTTGAGCCAAACGGTGCCGGTGTTGTTGACGATGAACGTCATGGGGGACCCGGTGGGCGCCTCGCGGGGGTCGGGGTCGACGGTGAGGGCGTAGTTGGGAGGTTGGAGGATGGTGACGGTTTCTTCGATGGCTTCGTTGCCGACGCGCATCGTGTAGTCACCCCATAGGATGGGGTCGCCGTCGTCGTTGAGGCCGTTCCAGCTGAACGTGATCTGCCCGTTGGGTTGGATGCCGCGGTCGCCGGTGACATCCTCGATGGTTCGAACGGGCGTGGGGTCGTCGCCTTGGGTGAGGATCGTGATGGGCACGGGGGCGGGGTAGTGGGCGTCCGCTTCGTTCTTGATCGTGACTTGCACGGCGTGGCCCCATTCCATCGTGTCCTTGTCCACGGTCACGGAGAGGGTGGGTGCATCGTGGAACGTGACGCACCCGGTGAGCAGGGTGAGTGTGACGAGGAGGCAAAGCGGGGCGCGCATGGTGTCACAGGAACCCGTCGTCTTCGTCTTCGAGGGGCTCAGGGGGATCGTGGCATTCGTACCCTGGGAGCCCGCCGGCATCTTGGCAAAGCTCGTTGAAGCTGGCCTGGAGCGTGTAGTCGTACCCTACGGCGAAGCCTTGGTCGCCGAGCACGCGGAGCGTCCATTCGCCTTGTGCGAGCATGCCGGTGACCTCGATGGTTTTGTCCTGCTCGTCGCTGGTGTCTTCGGCGAGTTTCTCTCCGTCGGGGTTGTAAAGCTCGATGTGCACGTTGCTGGGTGTGTCGCTTTCGCTTTGGCTTAGCGTGGCCGTGATGGTGGTAGCGTTGAGGGGCACCTCGAAGGTGTGTTCTTTGACATCGCGGTCGTCGACGGCGCCGAGGCCGCCGGTGCCGACCCCGATGTTGTCCGTGTCGCTGACGAGGAGGTACGCGTCGATGTCGAGGGTGCCGATGGCTTGCTGGCCTCGTTCGCCTTCAAGGATCACGGTGGTTTGGTAGAACCCGGGGGCGCGGTAGGCGTGGGTGACGTTCTCGCCTTGCCCGGAGTTGTCGTCGCCGAAGGACCAGAACACGTTCTGGACGGTCGCTTCCGTGTCCTCGGGGATCTCGTACGTGAACGTGATGTCTTCGTTGGTTTGGAAGCTGGGGCCGGTGTTGTTCCCGCCTTGGCTGGAGGCGTGGATGGTGGGTTTGGGAAGCTCAGGGGCCTCCTCGCGGGGTTGTAAATCCGACGCGGTGACGGTCTCGATGCGCTCGTCGCCGTCGTGGACGACGAGGTTCGCGAGCGTGGCCTGTTCTTGGTCACGGGTTTCGTCGAGGTCCACGGTGAGGGTGATGTCGATGGTCGCTTCGGCCTCCAGCGGGAAGGTGACGGGCACCGTGAGCTTTTGATCCGTGAAGGTTGCGTCGTCGATCGTGATCTCTTCGAACTGGACGGTGACACTGTAAACGGTTCCTGTCGCGTTCGTGAAGCCCGCCATGACGGCCGTCCCGTTCATGGAGAGTTCACCCAGGTCCACCTCCGAACCTACGAGTTGGAAGGGGGCCGGTTGGGTCTCCCCTTCGAACCCGATGCTGGCTGCGTCGATCACAGCGTCCGCGGTGGAGGCGTTCTCGTGGAGCGCGCTCACGAACAAGCGCGCGGAGGGGTCCTCCACCTCGGCGGGAGGTTCCTCGTCGTCAAGGAACCCGATACAGCCCGCAAGGGATGCGGTGAGAAGAAGCAAAGCCATCATCGATGGGACGGTCACGGTTCGGTCCAGGGAGGTCACCCGGGGGTCAAGGGCGCGGCCTTGTTGAAAACGTTTCCGCGGGGGGACAGCCCCAAGCCCCGCAAGTCATCCTAGTCATGGTTTGCGGTTCCTCACCTAGGCCACAAGTACCCTTGGTATCATGTCACGTGTTCACCATGGGCAAGGGCCCAGGTTGGCCTTTCAGCGCTTCGGCGAACCGGAGGTTCCGAAGACAGGGTACCATACCACGCCTTTGCACGCAACGGAGCCAACGCATGTACATCCAAGACAACAACGACGACGGCGAACCCCAAGAGATGAAAGAGATCAAAGTCAAGATCCCCATCGACTACCACTGGAAACTCCACACCCTCAAACTCACCACCGACGCCTACATCAGCGAGATGGTCCGCGATGCCCTCGGCGGGTACTTTGGCGAAGTCTTCGCCCAAGACGAAGACGAAGCCGAAACCCCCGAAACCGCCTGATCAACCCCCTACTCCGCCAACCCATCCACCGCGCGCGCCCCCAACACGAGGCCCCCCAACACGAACACAGCCAACACGGCACCGTTCACCCCCAAACCCAAGGGGCTTGCCTCCCCCACCATCAAGAACCGCAACGCCTCCACCAGGTGCGTCAACGGGTTCACCACCGCCACGTAGAACAACCACGTCGGCAACGCATCCAACGGATACAACGCATCCGATACGAACAACAACGGCACGTTCAACACGATCAACAACGAATGGTACGCCTCGAACGTCGGGCTCTTCTTCGCCAACCACGCTGAAACCCCAAACGCCCCCAACGCGAACACCCCCACCACGCCCAACGCCAACAACACCCCCCACCACGAGACCCCCACCATCCCCAACGGAAGCGCCAACACGACGATCACCACCCCCTGCGCAACCGTCTTCACCACTGACGAGGCACCCAACCCCACGAAATACTCCCACCGCGCCATCGGCGCAGCCAAATAC
>PWVY01000096.1 GCA_003561665.1 Thermoplasmata archaeon | reverse complement strand
CTTTCGCGAGGGCTTTCCTGGCGCCTTTCTTCTTGGCGCGGGCTTCTTTGCTTTCCTCGTAGAGGCGCTCGGCGTTTGCGTCAACGCCTTGGCCGAGTTCGATGTCGACGTGGTGGATCTCGCCTTGGGTGTCGGGGAGGCGGATCTCGAGCATGCTGGTTTCGGGTTTGGGTTTGACGAGGGTGACGTTCCCGCTTCGTAGCTGGGCCCCGTTGAGGGGGCCCCAGCCTTCTTCTTCGTGGATGCGGGCGGCTTCGGTGAGGATGGTTTGGACGTCTTGGTAGTGCGCGTAGAGCAAGTCGGCGTGTTGTTTGGCGTCGTCTTCTTTCTGGCTGAAGCCTTGGATTTGCTCTTTGAGCATGGTCGCGCGGCGTTGGTATGTTCCTTTGAGTTCCTCGACTTCGTCGAGGCGTGCATCCTGGGGGCCTTCTTCGACGTGGGGTCCGAAGATCTGATCGAGGGCTTCGCTGAGCGTGTCGACGCGTTCTTTCTTGGCGTCTTCGTGGATGCGCAGGGGGATGGGTGTAGCGTTGACGGGGTCGCCGTCGTCGTCGTACACGATGACGGGTTCGGGGTCCTCGCGGACTTTCTGGATGAGGTTCATGACGACGCCGGTGAGTTTGGCCAGCTCTGTTGATTCGAGTTCGTTGATGGGTCGGTTGGGGTCCATGCCGGCGCGCTTGGTGACTTCTTGGGCCCATACGGGGCCGAGGTTGCCGACGCTGGAGAGGGTGCGGATGATGTCTGCGTTGGATTCTCGGAGGGCTTCGATGTATTGGGGTTCGGTGGCGTCTCGGGGGTTGATCTCGCTGGGGGGGAAGGCCCATTCGGCGTTGGGTCGAACGGTGCGGCTGGCCCATTCGGTGTGGATGAGGGGCAGTTCGACGTGGTCGTCGAGCACGAGGACGACGTTGCCGTCGTGGAAGCATTCGACGACGAGTTGGTAGACGCCTTCGCGTTTCCCGATGTCGATGACGAGGATTCGGTCGAATTCGTGTTGGTTGATGTCGAGGACTTTACCGCCGGCGAGGAGGTTTCTGAGTTGCTTGGTGAACTCGGGGGGGTGTTTGGGGTTGTCGCGTCGTTGCGTGGTGTGCGTGATGTAGCGGCCAAGCCCGATGGCGATGTCGTAGCGGCCTTCGATGGGGCTTCTAAAGCGTAGGAGCACCTCGTTGCGGCTGGGTTGGTAGCTTTTGTCGAAGTTGCCGCCTTCGAGGTATTGTTGGAACTCTTGTTCCAGGCAGAGCATGTCGAACCCGCTCATCTCGCGTTTCCGTTCGACCATGCTTTGCCCTCCCTGGGGTCTAGTTGAGGAACATGGGGCCTACGACGAGCAGGAGGAAACCGACGGCGAGGAGGCCGTAGGTCATGTACATCATGCGTTTGCGTTTCTTGTTCTCTTCTTCGAGCTGGTCTTTGCATTCGGTGCTGCAGGAGCGTTCTCCGTAGGGGACGGCTTTGCCGCATTGGGCGCAGTGGCCATGGTTGGGAACTTTCGCGACCGGCATCGAAGGGGAAGAGCAACGTCGGGGTTAAGAACCCTCGCGTGCGAGGGGGGTGGCTTTGTTCTCGTTCGGGGAAGAGTCGTCGAGGTTTAGCCGTCTGTTCTGGGCATATGATCTACCTCGTATGGGGAGATCCTGGGTAGGATCCCGTCGAAACCCTCGTCGAAGCTGAGAACGTGGTCGGGGGCGTTGTCGTCGACGAGGGCGACGGTGGTGGCGTCAGTGAAGCTGAGTCCGTGGTCCTCGTATGTTGATAGGACATCGCGTGCGGCTTCGAAAACGGGCTCCGACACGCGGAGAAGGTCGAACGGAGGTTCCTGGTCTTCCTCTAGGATGCGGTCGATGGCAGCCCTTGCAATGTTAGGTGGGCCTGTTCGGGCTTGGACCAACGTGTACACTTCGTCGACGACGTAATCGCTGGTATAGGGACGACCGTGGAGGCCTTCCAGGATGCTTTCAAGGGCTTTTTTAGCGGCGGCATGCCCTTTCGTGCTCGGATCGATTTGAGCGTAGAAGACTCCCGTGTCGATGAAGACGCTCATCCTGTGGGCTCCTGGTAGATGACATCATCTAGGTTTTCCTCGCGGATCGGTTCCCCTTCAGGGATGGACCAAGAGACCCATCGCTTGGCTTCCTCGGGGCTAAGGCCCTCCCATTCGTCTTCGAAGTGCGCGATGATGTCCTCTTGAGAGGCGTAGGCTTCCTCGATGAGGACCTCAAGGAGACGTTGTTGCGTCACTTTCTTGCCTGTTTCGAGCTTGATGAGGGCCTGGAGGTCCTCCAAGTGGGATTTGGTCTTCTCACCCATCTTGACCGAGGTTACCATGCCACTAAGTAGAAAGTGGTACTGAATAAATCTTTCTACGATTCCTTTGCGTGGGGTTCGATGCGGGTTCCGGTGAAGGCCTCATCGTTGACGGCGTTGGCGAGGTTGTCCAGATCGTTCCCGGAGACGACGGCGCCGGGCATGTTGGAGCGTTGGAGGATCTGCGCGGCGAGGGGGTCCACGATGGTGGTGGATCCGGCTTCTCGAGCGTCTCCGGCCAGGCGTACGAGCTCGGTGTGGGTGACTTCGTCAAGGCGCGTGGCTTTGGGGTCTTCGTTGGGGTCTGCGGTGTAAACGCCGTCGACGTTGGTGACGATGATGAGGCGTTTGGCGCCTGTGCGTTCGGCGAGCATGGCGCCGACGGCGTCGGTGGTGTGCCCGGGGTGGGTTCCGCCCATGCAAACGCGGGGGTAGGAGCGTAGGGCGTGGGCTGCTTCGTGGAAGGTTTCGGCGGGGCGGGGGTAGGCGTCGTTGCCGAATGCGGCGATGAGGAGGTAGGCGTTGGCGCGTGTGAGGGTGATGCCGACTTCGTCGAGCCCGGTTTCGTCGAGGCCGAGTTCGCGGGCGGTTTGGATGTAGGATCGGGCGGCGTGCCCGCCTCCGGTGACGAGGGCAAGAGGGTCCTCGTGGGCGTTGTCGAGGTGCTCGGCGAGGGTTTGGAAGGGGTCGGGGGTGAGGGGTTCGTTGGCGAGGACGCTTCCCCCGATGCTGAGGACGATGGGTGGCGTCACGGTGGGGCGTAGGTGGGTGGGGTCCTAAAGCCTGCTGGGGTATGCGTCGTCGTCGCGTGGGGGTGGGGCAAGCTCGAGGATCCAGGGGTCGTGGTTGTGGTCGAGGGCGGGGTGTAGGGTTTCCCAGTCGTCGTGGGTGGGTCCGTTGGGTTGGAGGGGGTCGTGGTAGGGGATTTGGTTGGGGGTTTGGTGGGTGGCGAGGATGGTGTGGGTGCCGGGGGGTTGGTCGGGGTGGAG
>PWVY01000128.1 GCA_003561665.1 Thermoplasmata archaeon | reverse complement strand
GAGCCCGTGCTGGACTGTGGGGACGCGGTGAACGTGCGCACGTTCGACAACGTGCAGGGCGTCTTCGCGGCCACACGCACCGGGCTTTACCGATCCACGGACGCGGGCGATACGTGGAGCAACCTTCAGGTCCCGCGGGCTGAAGTGTTCGCGGTTGATGCAAGCCCGAACGGCGAAAGGCTCTACGCGGGCACGCACCCCGCTCACGTATTCGCCTCCACGGACGGTGGCGAAACGTGGAACGAGCTCAAGGCGTTGCAAGAACAACCCTCCCGGGGGACCTGGCACACGCCTCGGCATCGAGACGCCGCCCACGTGCGCACCCTCGCCACGCACGCGGACGCGCCTGAGCGCGTGGTTGCAGGCATCGAGGTCGGCGGGATCCACGTCAGCGACGACGCGGGGAGAACCTGGACCGAACGCCGCGCAGGGCTCGAGGACGAGCGCGAGGACGACCTCCAGTACGACGTTCATCACGTGTTGATGACGAGCCCGGACACGTTCTTCGCCTCGTGCGGGCACGGGTATTACAGGACACGCGACGCGGGCGCGACCTGGACCCGTCTGGATCGGGCGCTGGATCATCACTACTTCCACGCGAGCACCCTGCACGAGGACCGGCTCGTCGCGGCAGCGGAAACGTTCCCACCTGGACCCTACGGGGACGAGCAAGCCTCCGGCGGCATGATGTTCGAGTCCACGGACGAGGGAGGCTCGTTCGAACCCGTGCCGTTCCCCGGCTCGCCCGCGGAGGTCGTCACGGCGTTCGGGGAAAAGGACGAGGCCTTGTTCGCGGGAACAAGCCGCGGAGCCATCCTCCAACGAACCGCGGACGGGTGGGTCTCGAAGGCTCAAGCGCTTGGCTGGATCCGGGCGCTTGTCCCGATGTGATCAAGCGGATCGGTTCGCGTGCTTTTGGGACCGTCAGGGGGGTTCCATCGAGAGGTCTTGCATCGGGCGGCCTGGGCCCTTCAAGTCCGTCGTCATCAGGGCCGGGTGCTCGATTAGAAGCCGGGCGAAGGTGCCCATGATCGCACGTTCCCCCTTGCGCAGGTGCTCTCGGAACGTGGACCGAGCCAGGCCCATGCGCTTGGCCAACGCTTCGGCGCTGACCCTTCGCGGGACATCGTAGTACCCGGCGTGGATGGCGGCGACGAGCGCCTCCAACTGTCTTTGGGTCATCCGGTTCGTGACCGACGACATCGGGATCGAAACGTCCAAGGTGTTCCCTGGCACGTCCGCGACGCGCTCAAGCTCGACTTCCCCGATTTCCTCGATCCGCTCGACCATCACGCGAACCCGCTCCCGGGATGGGGCAAGGACCGTGAAGTGCTCGTGCCCGTCTCGGTCAACCACCGGGTACAGGATCGTGCAACCGACGCCTCGGATGCGGGGGGTGACTTCGGGGGTATCCTGGCATGGGCAGCGGGTGACGAGCCAATCGTCCCCTCGGTCCACGAGATCGTTTTCGTCGATGGGCAGCGCCCTGTGCACGTCTTCGAGGACGTGGGGGTTGGGGGCTTCGAGGAGGGCCAGGCAGTGGTCTTCCTCGCTTGCGAAATGGACGAGCCGGGCTCCGTCGACGACGTCCTCGCTGTAGCAACCGTGGTGTCGAACGCGGACGTGCACCTGGAGAACCATCGCTTCCCTTTACGCGTGGCCCACCTTCATAGATATGCCGGCATATGCCGGGACCGGTTCGTTGGGGTGCCGGCGCATCCTGGCGATTTTGGCATGGGGAGGGAGCAACGTAGCCGGCTCGTGGTCTTTCGCATCCTCGCACGGCGTCGGGCCCGCCGCCGTCTCCTCGTAGCAGAGCAACGGTTCTTCGATGCGTACTGCAGGGGAGGTCACCTTGCTCGCCGCGAGCTGGTGGTCCCCCTGGACTACTTCGTTCGCCCTCCCGTCGAGCAAACCTTGCTCGCCTGGCTGGTGGATGGAGAACCCTTGAACGTGGAGACCCTCGCCGAAGCTTGGACGGAGGATGAGAAACGCCGGGAATTGAGCACGTTCTACGCGAACCTAGCCCAGTACCTTGCCATCCTGCACAAGGGGAGTGGCTACGCGATCACGACGCGAGGACCCTAGGCGGGGCACCCGGGGGTCTCTCCGTCACGCCGCGGCATCGCCTTCGTACATGACCTGGATGTCGGGCTTCTCCGTGCAGTAGTAGTGCACCCAGATGTACGCGTGGTAGAACCCGGCCGCGAGCAACGCAGCCGCCGAATCCAGGGCCACGCCAGGCACCCAGAACCACAGGAACCCAAGCACGTACAACGGGTTCTTCGTGAACCGGAAAACCCCCTCCTCCACCAAGCCCCCCTCGCGAGCGTGCTCATCGAAGTGATCCAACCCCATCAACCGATCCGCGCCCAGCCGCCTCATCGCCGACGCGATCGTGTACACCGACACCGCCAACAGAACGAGGGCAACGACGACTCGCGGAACCAGAGGCATCCCGATCGTGAACCGGTTCGAGACGGCTAACAGGATGATGACGTTCCTCGCTTGACCGAAGACCTTGAATCCAAGAGCGAACCGATCGAACGCCTTGTCCCCGAACACCGACGAGACCCATCCAAGGTGCAACTCAAGCCGCCACGCCAACCACACGTACACCTGGTGCAACACCGCGATGGCAACGGTTCCCCACAACCACGCGACCGTGCTCAGGCCCAACAGGCTCCCCTCGCGGACGGCTGGCTCGGAGGAGAAAACCCAGACCAAGACCCCCAAGGCAAGAAGGGAGAACGCGTGCCAAGCCTGGCGACGGAACAACCCTCCCTCTGGCTGGGTCATCAGGCCACGTCCCTTCGCGAGAACCATCCCTGGCTGACGAGCACGAGCACCAGCGTGGCGGCCAGGAGGACCCCTGCCCCCGCCAGGTCGTACTCGCTGTGCAGGAGCACCGCGTTGGGGTCGAAGTACGTCATCGGCGCGATGTCTTGGAGGCGTTCAAGCCCGGTGCCGACGACCGCGGGGCCCACAAGGAACAGGGCGAAGATGGTGACCAGGGCCCCGCGTTGGGCGATGCTTGCCCGGTCCACGGTCACGGAGAGCAACAACCCGATCGCTGCGCAGCACAACAGGTAGGGGATCGACAACAGATGGATCAAGGCGACATCCAGCGCCGCGATGGGGTGCCCGACGAGGTGCCCTCCAGCGTAGACCACCGGCGGGACGACGACGTTGAGCGTGGCCAGGGGCACGAGGAGGGAGGCGAA
Source organism: Thermoplasmata archaeon (assembly GCA_003561665.1). Classification (GTDB taxonomy): domain Archaea; phylum Thermoplasmatota; class SW-10-69-26; order SW-10-69-26; family SW-10-69-26; genus PWVY01. The sequence continues at coordinate 76 of PWVY01000128.1, read as the reverse complement.
CTTCTCGGCGACAATCCGACTTCGCGAGAGCGGGAGGAACAGGAGGATGTCCATGCGGCCTCGATCGACATCGTCG
>PWVY01000264.1 GCA_003561665.1 Thermoplasmata archaeon | reverse complement strand
TGAAGAAACGCTTGGGAGAAGCACGAGGGTAGGGCGCGTAATCGCTTTCCATCTGCCTTGCGTTGTGGGGTCTGATGGCATGGATCCGGTTCGAGGTGGATGATGAGCTGGTGGAGGAGCTTCGGGGGGTGGGCGTGGACGTGGAAGCGTTGGCGCAGGAGGCGTTCGAGAGCGCTGCCCTTCGGGTGCACCGTGAGGCTGCGCTTGAGCGGTTGGTGGCGGCTTCAAGGGAGCCGGTCGAACCCGTTCGGCGCTCGCTTCGCCGGGGCCGCCTGGAATCATTGACCCCCTCCTGGTTCCAAGCGTTGCCCTAACGCCGCGGTGGTCCTCGTGTCCCAGCCTCGTTTGGTCCTTTCCGCCGTGGCTTTGACCATCGCAAGAGTTTTCCTTTCGCGCAGCGTAGGGGGGGCTGATACCACCATGGCCATCGGGTTCGTCCTCATCAGCACCGAGCCGGGTCACGAGAAAGACGTCTACAACGAGCTTTTGCGCTTGAACCAAGTTCAAGAGCTTCATCCTCTCTTCGGGGAGTACGATCTGATCGTGAAGCTCGAAGCGCAAGACTTCGACTCGCTGGGGCACTTGGTCGTCGAGAGGGTGCGCTCGATCGAGGGCGTCAAGGAGACCAAGACCCTCACCGGCACCAAGTTCTAACACAAGGCCGTCACGAGCGCGAGCCCCTCTTCTCCACCCCGCGAAGGAGGGGGGTTCATGAAGGCGCGCTTGTCACCCCACTCCCTTGAACACAAGGTCCTTATACTCGGGAGACCCATGGTGGTAGTGCACACGGCCTTCGGGTCGTGGTCCATCCGCATCTCGGAGAGGAGCGCGGCATACTCGCTCCCACTCTTGGCCTGCAAAGGCGAGGAGAACTGAACCGGAGGGGGACACGCTTCGGCGTGCTTCCTGAGGGGAAAACCGGGATGGCCGGCGTGAAAACCGGAGGCCGAAAGGCCGGATGCGACGCCCGGGAACCGAGCCGCACGGGAACCGGGCCGTCTGACCTTCACACCCTTCTCCCTGAATCAATCGCGAGAGTTGGGCGTTTAGCCCCCGAGCTAATCCCTCGGTTGCACCGCCCACAACCGCGCGGGTCGGGGATGTATATCTACACAAGGGCTCAGGCGTTACTTGAGTGTGAATGGATGAGTCAGACGTGGCGGCGTTGAAGGCAAGGATTCGCCCAGTCCTCGTTCAACACGGTGTCCAAAAAGCCTCCTTGTATGGGTCCACGGCGAGAGGTGAGGCGAGCGAGCAGAGTGACGTGGATCTGCTCGGGCTATCACCGAGTTAACCTCCCCCGTCTCTGGATCGTCATCGATGATGATCTTCCCGTGCTTCGCGAAGCCGTTTCGGACATGATGGAAGACCTCTGAGCAAACCGGGGCGTCCCGACAGGTGTTGACGGCGTTGTGAACCCAAGCACCGCAGGCTCAGAGAAGGGGGTTTAAGCCTTGAATCGCCTTCCTGGTCTCCCATGGGCGAGAGGTTCTACAAGGCAAGCCACGCCGTGCTCGGCCCCATCTTCCGCACCCTTTGGAGCATCGACACCGAAGGCACCGAGCACGTTCCCAACGAAGGCGCAGCCGTCCTCGCCAGCAACCCCCCCTCCTACCTGGACCATTTCCTCATGCCCGCCGTCATCGACCGCCCCGTGTACTTCATCAGCAAAGCCGAGCACTTCGACGTGCCCGTGCAAAGCTGGCTCTTCGAACAATGGGGCGTGATCCCCCTTGCACGCGGCGAAGGCGACGAAGACGCCCTCAAGAAAGCCGAAGGCGTCCTCGAAGACGGGAGCCTCTTCGGCATCTACCCCGAAGGCACACGATCCCTGGATGGACGCCTGCACAAAGGCCACACCGGCGTCGCACGCCTGGCCCTCAAAGCCAACGCCCCCATCGTACCCGTTGGGATGCTTGGCACGTACGAAGCCCTCCCCAAAGGCCAAAACCTCCCCCGCCTCACGGACGTGACCATCCGCTTCGGCGAACCCCTTGCCTTCCCCGAGCTCGCCGGCGAACACGAAGACTACGACACCGTGCGCAAAGTCACCGACGACGTCATGAACGCCATCCAAACCCTCACCGGGCAAGAATACGTCGACGAGTACCAATGGAACCCCGAATACGTCCCCAAAGGCCACGAAGACGCCACGGACGACTAACGCCGCCAACCCTCGCTACCCTCGACATAGGCAGAAAACCATTTCCATGAGAGTAAGCACTGATCCCTCTATGAAGCATGTACAAACCGAAATTCCCGAGGGTTTGTACGAGAGCCTCCACCGCGTCGCCCTACAAAGAGGATACTCCATCAAGGAAGCCACGCGGAAAGCCATCGAATCCTACGTTCAAAACGCCGAGGATTCCACCCAGGATCCTCTCTTCGATTTCATAGGCCAAGGAAATCTAGAGGAAGGGAAGTGGTCCAAACGTAAGGGATGGCGCACCGCTGGAGGCCCATGACGTTCTCCAGGGAAGGAACCTCTCACCGCTTCCCAACGGGTTTAAGCCATGATCAACCCCTTGGTGGCCAAGGCATGACCAAAAAGCCCCACACCGCCACGCGAACGCGACCCCTCCCCGCATCGTTGGAGGCCCCCTAGATGCAGGTCGGCGTCGTCGGCGCAGGCGCCTGGGGCACCACGCTTGCCCGCGTCACCAGCCTACGCGGCGTCCGCACCCGCCTATGGGTGCGCAGCCCAGAACGCGCTGAAACCATCCAAAAAAGCCGCGAGAACGAGAAATACCTCCCCGGCGTCGTCCTCCCCCGCGCGCTCAAAGTCGAACACGACCTCGAAGCCACCGTCAAGAACGCCGAGATCATCATCCACGCCGTCCCCAGCCACGCCACGCGCGAGATGGCCAAACGATACGCACCCCTCATCCCCGAGGATGCCATCATCGTCAGCGCCACCAAAGGCCTCGAGTACCAAACCGACCAAACCATGGCGCAGATCATCGAGGAAGAAACCGGTCACGACACCGTCGCCCTCAGCGGTCCCAACCACGCCGAAGAAGTCAGCCGCGACCAACCCACCGGCACCATCCTCGCACACCCCGACTACTCCAAAGCCCAACGCGTCGTCACCGCCATCAGCACACCCACCTTCAAAGCCTACGCCCACCAAGACCGCACCGGCGTCGAACTCTGCGGCGCCTACAAGAACGTCATCGCCATCGGCACCGGCATGAGCAAAGGCCTCAGCTACGGCGACAACACCACCGCCGCCCTCATCACCCTCGGCCTCAACGAGATGAGCCGCATCCTACCCCCCCTCGGAGGCGAAGAACGCACCGCCTA
>PWVY01000176.1 GCA_003561665.1 Thermoplasmata archaeon | reverse complement strand
GTTCGTTCGCATTGTTGTCGGGTGTGGCGGCGGTGTTGTGGGTTCGTGAGGAGTCGACGACGTTGGAGAAGGGGGATGTGCGGTGCATGTTTGGGAACTTGGCGGCTCCGTTGCTTTGGCCGTTGCGTGCGCGTGGGGTTTCGTGGATGGTGCCGGGGAAGAGGGTGAACATCTCGCGCAGGGAGCGTCGGGGTTGGGCGTACTTGGGGTCGACGTTCTTGCATTTCTTGGCGACGGGGAGCGTGATGGTGTTGTTGCCGTTGTACTTGGTGGGGTTGGGGGCGGCGGAGATGTTCGTGTTCGTGGTGTTCATCGTGCACGCGGTGGTGGCGGCGGTGTTGTATACGTCGTTGGGTCGGGCGGCGGATCGGGTGGGGTTCAAGTCGACGCAGGTGGGCGCGTTGGGGGGGCGTGCGTTGGCGTTTGGTGCGTTGGCGATCCCTGTGTTTCGGTCGCCGGGGATGGTGGCGGCGGTGGTGGTGTTGGTGGGAGTGACGTTCGCGGCGCTGCAGGGGACGGGTCAGGCGGCGTTGTTGCGGGAGATGGCGTTTCGGGACCGTGGGGAGTTGAACGGGTATTTCCGGATCGCGTCGGCGTTCGGGTTGGCGTTGGGGGGGTTGGTGGCGGGGGTGATGGTGGAGTGGTTCGGGTTCACGGCGTTGTTCGTGCTTGCGGCGTTGGTGACGGTGGCGGCGGGGGTTGTGAAGGTCCGTTTGGTGTACCCGGGGGAGGGGGATGTTGCGGTGGGGGGTGGAGCGTAGGGGGGTTAGGTGTGGGTTTTGGGGTCGTTGGGTTGGGCGAGGGTGGCGTTGATGGTGGCGCCGGTGAGGATGAGGAGGCTTGCGAGGTAGAGCCAGGTGAGGAAGAGGAGGACGGCGCCGAGGAGGCCGAGGGCTTCGTATCGGGCGGCTTGTTGCGCGTAGGCTCGAAACCCGATGTGGAGCAGGAGCCAACCGGTGGTTGCAAGGAGGGTGCCGGGGAGGATCTCTTTGAAGGTGACGGGGATGGGTGGCATGATGCGGTAGAAGGCGAGGAAGAGGGCTACGATGATGGTCATCGATGCGAGCCATCCGGTGAGGCCTTGGAGGGGAAGGTGGGCCAGGAGGGGGTGGCGGAGGATGATCTCGAGGGCGATGAGGAGGAGGATGGCCAGGAGGATGGCGGCGAGCGCGGTGAGCGCGTTGGTGGCTTGTTTGATGATGCCGGGGTCGGGTTGGCCTTGGTAGACGGAGTCGAAGGCGAGGTCGATGGTGCGGAGGACGCGGAGCCCGCTCCAGAGGAGGGCGAGGGTGCCAAGGAGCGTGGCGCCGCCTTGCCCGGCGGGGGTTTCAAGCGCGTAGCGGATGACTTGTTCGCCGGCTTGTCCAAGGTGGGCTTGGAGAGTGTCGATGATGCGGTCGGCGATGGCTTGCCCGTTGAGGAGGGATCCGATCGCAAGCGCGAGCAGGATCATGGAGAGGAGGCTAAAGAAGGCGAAGAAGGCGACACTGGCGGCGATGAGTTGAACGTTCTGTGCTTTGAAGGTGCGGTAGGCGTCTTTGGCGGTGTCGATGGCCTTGCGGGCCGGCATCGGGGTCGTCCTCGGTGCTCCTGGCTGGGGGCTTGGTATGCAAGGCGGGTGTAAGGGGGGCGGGGGCGGGCGGTCATGTTCAGGGCGAAGGGGGGGCTTGGGGGATGGTGCATGTTCGAAACGTTCCTATACCCTGGGAGGGGGATGGTTGGGGGAGGGCGTTCATGTCGCGGCAGTTCTTCATCGTGGACGATGCGCCGGCGGTCCAATTCATGATCAAGGATGCTTTGCTCCAGGCGGGCATCCATGAGCGGGACATCACGACGTTCGATGATGCGCAGGCAGCGATCGAGGCGTTCCGCAAGGAGCCGCCGGACGTGTTGTTCATGGATCTCAACATGCCAGGGATGGACGGTCGTGAGGCCACGCAGATCGTGTTGGGGGAGAACCCTCGCCAGCGCGTGATCATCGTGACCGGGTTGCCGCCGAGCAACGATCTGGTGCTGGAGGTGAAAAGCATGGGCGCGTTCGAGGTTCTTCACAAGCCTGTGCGCTCGAGCCAGGTGGAAGAGGTTCTGCGGGAGTTGAACAAGGAGCAGCCGGGGCACGGTCGCGTGCTTTAACGTCGGGGCATGTCCGACTCGTCGTACCCGACCGTCCCGATGCGGCCTTCTCGGATCTGATCGAACAGGTTCTCGACGACGCGTTTACCGTCCTCGCCGAACCCGTGGTAGATGTTCTGCAGGAAGCTAAGCGTGTTCCCGGCTTCCTCGGTGAGTTCAAGGCGTGTTTCCTCGAAGTTGCAGTCTTGGATGCGGACGCCAGCGCTACCATCGTACACAAGCCGGCAGGCGTTGAAGGTGCAGCCTACGTAGTGATCCTCGGCCAGGTGCACGGGCTGGTTCACGAACGTCTCGTCACGGTGCTCCATACGGCCCCCAAGCAGGTTCTCGTGTTAACCCTTGGGCTCTGCGGGGCTTCCCTAGAGCGTGTCTTCGTGCACGCTTGTCTCCGTGGCGGTCAGGCACACATCCGCCATGTCCAAGAACAACCCGTGCTCGAGCAGGCCGGTGGTCTCATCCAAGCGCTTGGCCAGCGCGTGCGGGTCCTCGATGGGGCCGGTGGATAAGTCCAGGATGCGGTGATCGTTGTCCGTGACGAACGGTGTGCCCTCGCTCATGCGAAGCGCGGGGGAGAGATCCTCCAGTTTCTCCATCACGACAGGGCGCGCGTACTCGACGACCTCCACGGGCAAATCGAAGGTTTCCCCTAGGCGTTCCACGCGTTTTTTCGCGTCCACGATGACGATGAGCTTTTGGCTTGCGCTTGCCACGACCTTCTCCCGGAACAGCGCGCCGCCTCCGCCCTTGATCAAGCCAAGGTTCGGATCCACCTCGTCAGCGCCATCGATGCAGACATCCAACCGGGGCGTTTTTTCCAATGTCGACAAGGGGATCCCCAACGAACGGCAGCGTTGGGCGGTGTCCTCGCTCGTGGGCACGCCCACGATGTCAAGATCCTCGTCCTCGACTCGCTTGGCTAACGCATCCAGCAAGTACGCGACCGTGCTTCCCGTTCCAAGGCCCAACCGTTGCCCGTCCTCGACGCGCTGGGCGGCCGCTTCGCCTACGCGTTGTTTCGCTTCATCTCGGTCCACGATAACCCGCACCGGGCCAGCGACCACAACCCTATAATATCTCGCTCGGGGTAGCCTGGTTCCAAGGTGGACGATGCTCCGAGAATGCTCCGACGATGGATTCTTCCGCGGCGCCGAATGCCCGGAATGCGGCGCCGAAGG
>PWVY01000196.1 GCA_003561665.1 Thermoplasmata archaeon | reverse complement strand
TACCACGAAAGGATACCCACGAGCGATCTGTTCCCGAACAGGAAAATCATTGCCAGAATAGCGGCGCTGACAGCTGCCCAAAACCACGCTTCCTCGAACACACCAACGTCCATCATAGCAAAGATACGCGGGGGGGTTCTTAGGTCCAATGTTTCCCGCGTGAACCGCAGGCCCGTAACATCTCACCCGTCAAATCATCGAGGTGCCATTCGCAGGAGAAACATCCTCAAGCCTGCTCAAAAGCGCTTATCTCCAACCGGCTTGTCTCTCCTTCCGGATGGGATCCTTGGACACTGACCGGGTCGTAGTCGTAACCGACGAAGGCTTCACGCTCGTGGATGAGAACCAGCGCCTTTTGCTTGCCCACTCAGAACCAAGCGATGTCACCTCGCTCCCCTCGGAGGGGGCTGAGGACAACCGGGTGACGGACGAGCGGGCGATGGAACTTGCATTGTGGACGTACTTGAACGTGGAAGAGGTGTGGAGCGGTTTCAACCTCCTCGCCGAAGCCGTCGGGAAGGGCTTCCACATCCAAACGCGATTCAAGAAGGATCAACGACGCGTCGAAGCCTGGAAGCGCACCGTGCACCTAGAAGACAAGGTCCGCATGTGGGTGAAAAACGCGCTCGTGTTCGGCCGATGCGTGATGGAAGCCGGCAACGACTTCCTCAAGGTCCGCGACCCCCGCACCATCACGCTCGACCAAGACGAGGACGGCAACCTCGAAACCGTGACCCAAGAGGTCGACGACCAAGAACGCGACATCCCAACCGACCGCGTGTTCGTGTTCACCCTCCACCGGCTCTTCAGCGACGACCTCCACGGCATCAGCGCCTGCCAACCCGTCTTCCAAACCGTGGATGACATGCTCGGCGCCCGCAAAGTCAACCGCGCCGTCCAGAAACGCTACCGCGCCCCCATCCGCCTGATCGAGATGCCCGACGAAGCGACCGAACCCGACCGCCGCGCGGTCCAAACCCAGCTCGAAGAAACACCTCCAGACATGGACCTCGTCCTCCCCCCCGGGGCACAAGTGCACGTGCTCGGCCACGGAGAGAACACGCTCACCATCGACGACCTGATGAAGGACCACCTCACCGAACGCATCTTCCTCGGCCTCGGCATCCCGAAAATCGCGCTAGGCCTCCCCGACGGCAGCAACCGCAGCACATCCCAGACCCAACGCGAACTCCTCCTACGGAACAAAGTCGCCCCCTACCAACGGCAAGTCACCCAATTCACCCAACGCCTCCTCCACGAAACCCTCGACGTAGAGGCCACCGGCACGTTCGACCCCGTCGACACGCGCGACGACCAGGAAATCGCGACCGTCTCCAAGACCCTCGTCGAATCCGGGATCAAAACGGCGGACGAAGTCGAAGAACACTACTGGGACTGGGGTAAGAGTTGACGTCATATACCCACGGTTGAACGCCTCTCGTCGGCGGGAATCAGGTCAATCGCTATGTAAGGGTTTTTTAGCATGAGCAAGAGAACAAGGATGAAGATCCATGACACGTGACGGCGAAGATTTTGAAACAATGACGCAGTTCATCTTCCAACGGCTCCTCGATCAGGACGAGGTTCGGAATATTGACGTTCAGCACGACGTCCAAATCGAAGGCAAGACGGCTACCCATCAGATAGACGTCTACTGGAAGTTCGCACTCGATGAAGTCATCTATCAGACAGTCGTCGAATGCAAGAGCTGGGCCTCTTCCGTCTCCCAAGGGGAACTCTTCGGGTTCAAAACCCGGCTTGACGATATCCCGGGTCAACCGCGAGGCATTTTCGTAACGGCAACGGGATTCCAGGAGGGAGCCAGGAAGTTCGCCGAGGCACACGGCATCATCCTGTATGTCATCGGCGAGTACGATGAGGGCGAACGCGTGATCGAGGTCCCGATCAAACTGAAGACGATAGCTCCGAGGATCCTGCGCACCCAAATCGTCCCAGACGAGGAATGGGCCCGGAAGGAGAAACAGCGGCTCGGTCTCGAAGAAGAGATTCCTATCAGGATGAATGGGACGGCGGGCGAGATGCCCCTCTACGACGAAAAGGGCCAGGAGACCGATGTGGTCGCAGACGTTCTCGAAACGCTTTTGCCTGCCGGGCGCGACCCCATCCCGCCAACCGACGTCTCCCATGTGTTCCACGAGCCCCGGTTCGCGAGAACGGGTTTGGACGAGTTCCCGCGGATCAAGCTTCATTCCATCGAGGCGACCGTCGAGCAAACCGTCGGAGAGAGCGAAGTCACTCGCGTACCCATGCGAGACCCTGCCCATTTCATCATCGAGAATGTCGAAGAGGGGACGACGCGCCGATTGGACGACGAGGGGAATGTGATAGGGAGCGAATAACGCGGGAAGAAAAGGATTGACTCCCGGGCTCCAAAAGACCTATCCCTCATCGTCTTGGAGCTCCAAATCAGGCATCACCCCTGTCCGCGTGGTGGGGGTTGCCCGTGGGATTCAAAACCGTGCAACTCGGCCTCGTCGCCGAGCCAACCCAAGAAACGAGCCATACGCCTGGCAGTGAAACAAGGTTCCAGGGCGTAGCCGTATCCACCGGCACGTACACGGCTCAAGGCGGGATCAAGGTCCGAGTCTCGAATCACCATCTCCCGCTCATCGCCGAGCGGTTAACCGATGTCCAGATCAGGGACTTGCACGAGGAGCGCGTCGAAGCAACCGTTGGAGCCGTCACCCGCGCCCGCGTCCAAAACGCGAAAGTGATCTTCGACGGCGAGATCGGGCTCGAACCGCACGCAACCATCGTACGCCGCTTCCCAGAGAGCATCAGGTTCAGCGTCGGCTTCCGCTTCCGCGCCGAGGACATCGACCCCGACGCGAACGGGATCGCCGACCTACCCAACGACTTCGTCATCGACCATATCGCGCTCGTGGGCCGGGGCCAAGACCCCCACGCCCGCCTCACCAAACTACTCAACCAGGCCCAAGCGGGCCAACAACGGGATGGGATGACCGTGGACAAGGACACCGTAGCCGAACTACGCCGCCAACGCGACAACGCGCTGGAGGCCGAGAAACAAGCAAGGGCCGATTTGGCCAAAGCCGAGTCGCGCCTGGAGAGCACGAACGAGAAGCTCGACCTCGCCGAGCAGGCCCAGCACGAAGCCACGACGCGAGCCGACCAGGCCACCGCCGACGCGGAGGCCGCGCGCATGGAGCTGGAGCGAGCCAAGGGCGCCTTCGCAACGAGCATCATGAAGCTTGAGCTCAAAGCCGGCGAGGACGTCGACCTCCACCAGCGACAAAAGGAACTCCACGAGATGGACCTCGCCGACCTCG
>PWVY01000337.1 GCA_003561665.1 Thermoplasmata archaeon | reverse complement strand
GAAGGGTATCCATTCGAGGAGCACTGCCCCCCTTGGAGAACGAAGACGACGAAGACGAGCCCACAGCGTTTCAAGCATATGTCAACTCGAAACGTCTTCCTCAAGTCGACATTGTCAATCATGGCGTTTGGGCGTTCGACGGCGAGGAGATGAAGGAGATAGATTACGAAGTCGAAGGAAGCGCGAATGAGAAGGGAAAGCTTGGGAAGGGACTGAGGTTCGAGTTCGAATTCAACCGAGACGCGCTTGAGGACTTCGACGAGGATAGCGTGTTCATAACGGTCTGGATCGCTACGGAGGACTCCTATTATCAGGCGACGTACTTCTTGGATTGGGGGCGCGCCCTCATCAAGAGGGTTGGTTGGCTCCCTGTGAAGGCTAGGATCTTGGATGGTGACCGATCCATTAGGACGGTCCAGATCAATCGACGCATCCAATTGTGGTGGCTCATGAGGTGGTATCTCTGGGAGAACAACACGCGAGGCGTATGATTCATGGCGAAACATCCCATCGCCCGTCGAACCCCCGATCAAGGCCTCCTTCCGATCGTGGTCGTGAGCGCTCGGCCTCTGATAGGAAAGCCTCAAACCTGTCCCTTGCTTCGATAACGCTTGAACTCGTATCCAGGATGTACCGGACGTAGGTTGCTGACACCTGCATAGGGGTTCTTCCCCCCGGACATGTTTCAATTCTCTCCGTCAAGCGCGCTCCGAAGCGCGCGCAGCGTGGTGTCGTCGCTCGGCCGTTTGATGTCGTATTTGCTGATCGTGGTGAGGTTTTTGACACACCTTTACTGCGAGGGAGTGCATCCCCTCGTGGCCAGGGATACGTGTGCCTGGCCCGGATGACCTCACCCCCACCCAATGCGCGCTTCTCGAACAGCGAACGCGCAGGGCAACCGTCGACCTCCTCCACGCGTGCCCGGGCTTGAACAAGCAGCAGGTTGCTGACCGGGTGGGCGTCGACCGGCGCACCTTGGACGAGCACTTGCGATTGCTCGAGTGGGGGGGTCTCGTGGTCGTCAAACCGGGGGAGAGCAATGGCGAGCGGTGTTGTTTCCTCAAGATGCACGAGCATCTCTGGGAGGATGAAGACAAGCGGATTCTGTACGGTCAGGGGCCCGTTCGCTGGGTGGCGCTGTTCCTCGTCGAGGAGGCCCCCGTCACCGCCGCCGATGTCGCTGAAGCGTTGGGGCGTGAACCCGTAACGACTCGTAGCCACCTTCGGAAGCTCCGGCTGAGGGGCTTGGCTGAGAAGGTCCGTTCGGCGGGCGCCGTCTACCACGTTCCCACGACCGAGCTTGAGGAATGGGCCAGGGAATTCGGGGGAGGATATCGTCGACCGTGGGAACGCCGTGCGTGAGGGGCTTCTGGAGAAGCGATTGGAAGCTGGGGGTGTCGCGATGGGATGGTGGGGGCGTCTCGATTTTTAACCCTGGCAACGCATGGGTTCGCGCTCGTTATACGCTCCTTGACTAATCCAGTTTCTGCGGGGAGGATGGGCCCGCAGGATACGTGAGACGCATGAAGAAAACAGCGACAGCCATCGCGCTCGCGACCCTCATGGTCGCGATGAGCCTGAGCCTATCGCCCGCGGCGGTAGCATCCCAGACGAACTGTGGAGGCGAAGACTTCACCCTAGCCACCTCCGAGTCCAGCGCAATCGTACGAGACCTCGATCCCAACGAGAAGACCGTCGGGGTCACGGATGTCCAAGCCGACGACCCCCAGGACTTGTTCATCGATCTCCACGATGAACCACGCATGCTGGAGTGGGAGGTTTGGACCGAGAATACCCTCGGTCAGTGCTTCCTTTACGCCTCCGACGACATCGACGACATGAGCGACAACGGTGATCCGAGGGTAACCCTCGCAGATCCGGACTTGGGATCCCAGGAATACTGGATCCACTACGCGAACGACGGAACCCAGAGCTTCGACTTCAAGACCTGGGTCGAGGTGTGACAACACCCCCATCGGCATGGGAAATAGGGGTGCCCACCGGGCACCCCCTTCCCCCATCTCTATCCACGAGTGTATAAGCTTAACGCTCGGTCGTGGATGCTTGGTCAGCTTCCTCCAACGGACAGGCAACTCGTTCGGGCGCCAGTCCCGTCCGCGCCTGCATCGACGTTTGGCCCCTCGCAGGGCTCCCCGTCTTCCTTGTTGGACGCGTCGCCCATCCCGCTCGCAGCGATGCAGTCGATCGTGATCACGAGGCCAAGGTCCGCGTCGTCTGCTTGACCCTCCGTGCAGGCATCGGCCTCGTTCGAAGCATTCCCCGTACCACTCGCTGCCAGGCATGTGATCGCGACCGGGGCTGTATGCGAAACGTCCACGAGGAACGGAGCCCCCGTTGATCCGTATCGGGAGCACGTCTCCGCGGTGTTCGTCGCGTTGCCCGCCCCGCTTACGGCGATGCACGTGATCGTGGTGGGACTCTCGCGAATCACGTGGGTGTACGCTGTGCATGAGCTTGCTTGGTTCGTGGCGTTGCCTGTCCCGCTGACCGCCACGCAACTGATGGAAACGTATACCCCTCCCGGCCCGGAGACGGAGGAATCCTCGCAGTGAGTCTCAACGCTGTTGCTCGCGTCACCTGTCCCGCTGATTGCAAGGCAAGTGGGACTCACCTGCGCGGCCACGCTTCCTACCGAGGAATGGCCGTGTCGAGGATGGGTGCAATGATCCGCTGCGTTGGTCGCATCCCCCGTACCGCTCACCGAGACACACGCGGCACTCAGGGTAACCCCTTGAAACGGGACTGGCGAAAACCGTATCCCTAGCACGCTAGCGCCGGAAGACACAGTCCCCCCACATCCCCCACTCGACTCGTTCTCTGCATCCCCCAGCGCGCTCAGGGCCACACAGTGTATGCCAATGTTCGTGACACGGAAGGCGTCGTGTCCACCACAGAACGCATCGGCGTTGTTCGAGGCGTTCCCCGTTCCACTGGCAGCTACACAACCCACACTAACAGCCGATTGGCTGAGTTTTCCACATTGCTCGTGCGTGTTCGACGCATCCCCGGTGCCGCTTACAGCTACACATCCGAGACTCATCACCTCTTCGCCAGCTCCACAGCTTGGACCACCCTGAGCTTCCCCTCCCGCATCGTGTTTGCCTGTAGAAGAGTCCCCGGTGCCGCTCACGGAAATGCACCCCACCGATCCGCCTCCATGCACGCTGTGCCCGCACCCGGCTCGCGCTTGGGAGTTCGAGGCGTTGCCGGTTCCACTGATGGATAGGCATCCGGCAGAGTAACTATGCAAGGGTTGCGTGTGGCCACTGTCCCGACCGCAACTGAAATCGCCCGCCCGGTTCTCCGCGTCGCCTGTCCCGCTAACGGCGATGCACCCGACGGCGACTCCAGTTTGCCAGTTCCCCTGGGAGTAGGCGCAGGATCGGTTCCCTGCGGTGTTGTTCGCGTCGCCTGTCCCGCTAACGGCGATGCAGCCGGCGCTGACGAGGTCGAACGTTTCTTGCGAACCGCAGGATTTGTTGTCGGAACCCTCGTTCGTTGCATTCCCCGTGCCGCTCACGGTCACGCACGTGACCAGCCCCGTACAGTCGTCGGAGCCGCTTGCGTTCCCTTCGAGGCTCGCGCACGCGTCCTCGTCGGTTTGGATGTCCACTGCCTCGCAGGACTCCGCGAGAGCGGGTTGGACCGCGATGAATCCTCCCACCAGCGCGCCGATCAGGATGCTCCAGGCCACAGCGTGGAACAACAGTCGACGACACTCGCTCTCTTCTCCATTTCCTTGTTCTTCTTGAGTCATAGCCTTCGCCTCCTTACTCGTGCTTACTTCGTTGGAATCTGGACGTCTGCTCCAAACACCGTGATGGGTGCCCGTTCGCCGACGTGTTGCCGCTCGTCGACGAAGAAATCGTAATCCCCTGGCGTGGCGCCGTGGAACCAGTACGCCTCCTCGCCCTCGGCCTCGCCGGGGGGTCCCGTCCACCCCCCGTGGGAGTCTAGATTGCCGGGGATGGTGTACAGGCCGAAGAACCGGTCGTGGATGTCGACGGTGACGCTCCCGGCCTCGATCCAGCTGGCTTGAGCGCTCTGGGGAAGCGCGTTCCACGGGTTCACGTCGGGGAACCCGGCAGATGCCGTGGCCACGTTCACGTTCCTCTCGCCGTCGAAATCGCTCTCGTGGAACGCGAAGACCTCGCCCCCCGTGGTCCGGTTTTGAACCGTGACGAGGGGGTCCCCGCCGCGGGTTTCGCCGCTTAGGGTGGCGTCCGCCTCAAGGTACCCATCCGTGACCCAGAACACGAGGAGCAGCCACTCCCCCGCCGGCGTGTCCACGTACGCCCACCCCTCGTCTTCCACCTCGCCCGGGACAGCGACGTTCTCGGACGTGCCCTGTTCCTTCAGGTTCAACGTCGCGTGACCGTCGTCGACGAGGTACGTGGCCCCGACCGCCCACCAAACGTAGTTCAAGTCCAGGCTCGCCATCCAGACGCCCAGGTGTGCGTGCGTGGCGTCCTCGAAGCGGTAGGGGTCTGTGGTGTGGTTCGCGAGGTCGAGGTAGACCCAGCTGCTGGATTCCCCTTCGGGCGGGGACACGTCGATCCGCCAAGCCACGTACCCGTCGTCACCCTCGAAGGACACCTCGTCGAGGATTCTCTGCGGTTGATCGTGGCCAGCCGTCGCGATGGGCGAGAACGGCGCGAGGACGAGGGCCCCGACGAGGAGTAACGACGCGAGGACACGATCTTTGGAGGTGTGCAGTATCAGGACCACCCGCCCTTCGGTAGCTCGGTTGGGATCAGGGTAATGTACGGGCCTTGGGTTGTCTGCGTTGGATCTTGCGTGGGGTCCGTGAATCCCGTCGCCTCGAACGTGTAGGCCCCGGGTTCGAGCGTCGTCAGCGCGTACTCCCCCCACGCCCTGCAGAGGGTGTACGAGGAGGGGTTGAAACACAACAGGTCGTTGTCCGTGACCCCGTTGGGCCCTTCCAGGGATAATCCCCCGGCGTCGCTTCCCCACCACGTGTTGATGTACGGCGTCCCCTCTACAACCGTGGAGGCTTCCGCCTCCAGCAGGGCTACGGCCCCGTTGTGGGGGACAAGTGGCGCGTGCAGGCGGACTTCGGCGTTCAGGGTTCCGTGGAGGTCCTCGGCGGTAAGGAATTGGACATCTCCCCCCTGTGCTTCGACCCACTTCACGTCCTGTGCGTCGATGCAACCGTCCGCGAGGATCTCCCATTCCACCGTTCTGTCTGCATCCTCCGCGCCTGCGGCGTATTGGAAGATGTGCAACTCGTTGCTCTGGAAGGTTGGACCCATCGTTAACGATGCGACCAGGGGGCTGCTGCTACCGAGGGCGGTGTGGCCTGCCGTGATCCTCTCGTCCACTTCGAGGCCGCTGGAGTCGGCCTGGACCCTCGCGTGCTGCTCGTGGTGGTCGACGTATCGGAAAACGTGGTAGTCCATCCATTCTGCTTGGGTTCCGAAGATGACGCCCGCGTGGGCGGGGCCTTCGTCGAAGCCAGAGAGCGTCCACTGGACCTGTAGTTCTCCGCCTTCTGGTTTGGTGAAGTTCACCACGCTCCATCCTTCCTCCACCGTCTCCCCGGAAACGACGGGGCGCCAGTCGGACCCGGGCTCGCAGAACATTCCGGTTGATCCGGCCGTGACCGCAGTCGCTGTCGCGGTTACTAATGCAAGAGCTAGGATGAGACTAGCAAACCTTGGTCTCCCTTGTTTGGGGCCTCCGACCTCCATGCGTACAAGTGTGCACATCCACGCATATTGTTTGTGACATGGGCGTTTTGTGTGGGTCTGTTATGACTCAAAAATTGTGTATAAGTGGCACGAGCGCGCTGTTGGAGGGTCATTCCAGCGAGGTTAGCTTGGATACTGCCTGGAAGGCTTGCCTCGCGTCTTCTTGGTCGACGACGATGGAGTACTGGGGCTCGCACGTGAACACTTCGCGCACGTCTATCCCCTGTTGCGCGAACGCGTTCAACGCGATCGCGACGCCCGCGAGGTTTGCCGGTCGGTCGCCCGAAAAGACGAGCCTCACCACCGCGACGGGCTCAACGCTACCGGGTTCGCCGTCGACCCCGAGAGTGTCCGTGACGCACGCCGCGTTCGCCGAGTCGACGAGCACGCGGACGCGCGTTTCCCCCTCAAGGACGACCATGGAGTCTCCTGATCCAAGTTTCTCGTGTGCATCACGGAGGCGGCTGTGGAGTGGGGGACCCCGGGGCACGGTCAAGCTCACGATTCTAGACTGCAAGCCCACGTCCGCCTCGCCCAACACTGCACGGGCCTCCTGCAGTACCTCCCCGCTGGAGGTGTCCCCGTAGCGTCGAAGGGCGCTAACCACGGCTTCCTCGGTCGCGTCCCAGTCTTCCTTCTCGATGATCCACCGGGCCGCCCGGCGCAGGTTGAGCACGCCTCGCGCTAGGATCTCCTTCAGGGCGAGGTCCTCGTCGAGGTACGAGGATACCTGCTCGGCCGTGGATGCCATTCCGGGCCCACAGCCGGGACCCCGTATTTGTTTCCTCTTAGGACCACACCAAACGTACGTGCCATCTACACAGTAGAGCCGAAACTATTGGGTTGGACCTAACACGTCACTGAAAGTGCTCAACTCTTGGAATCGCAGGAGGCGATCAAGCCCTCGACTGCCTCGTAAGCATCGAACAAGTCCTCCTTGGGCACGAAAACCAGCTGTTCGGGGTAACCACTCATCACGAACGACACGCTCACGTTCCTCACCGACAACGCGGCGAACAACATCCCCATCACTCCCGGCGTTTCCACGCCATCCGCCGGGGCGACGACTTCTAATTCAGCCAAATCCGGGACCGTCTCCGCTACCAGCCCACCCTTGAGGACATCCTGGACATCGTCCAGGTTCCTGTCGTCGACGACCACCGTGATCCTATCCCCTGCCTGCACGATTCGGATACGCTCCCGGTGCCGGATGTCTACGGCGGAAACGATTTCCTCTACGCGGTCGCAAACCAGTTCACGGTCCAAAACTAGGGCCGTGACTCCCGAGCGCGTGTTGACATGCGCTCCCGCCAAGACCTCCTTTGCAGGCTTCAAATCCCAGGGATCATCAGGGTCGAAACGCCGCAGCGCGCTCACGATCGTCTCCTCGTTCGCCTCGATCCCCCTCTCGTTGACGAGCCAACGCGCGAGGCCCCTGTATTTCACGATTCCACGGGACAGGGCTTCCAGGAGAAACATGTCCTCCTCAAGGATCGCGTGCACTCTCTTGGCGACGGAAGGCATATGAAATCCGTATCAAGCACGCCGACGACGTATTTGACTCTTTATCGACACATTCCAGGGTGGGGGTTGACCAACCTCGCCCATGTACTACGAGGTGTTTTCGTAGCCTCCCCTCGAAAACCCTCATTTCCTCGCCTCCGGGTCGAATCGCGTGCCTGGCTGGTTCAATCTGTTCCGCGCTCGGTCGGTTCACGGTGTCGAACAAATCACCGCTGGCAAGCGAGTTCTAGGCATCCTTCCCACGGTGGCACACTGTTACCGGGTTGGATCCACGCTCATCGACGCCGGACCCCCCAACCACGCAAATCGCGTCCTCGACCACCTTGGCAATGGCATCGAACACGTGGTCCTCACACACCACCACGAAGACCATGTGGGCGCTGCGCATCTCCTAGAGCACGAAGGAGCAACCGTCCATGCTCCCAAGGCCTCCTTGCCCGACCTTCAGCACCCTCCAGAATTGCTCGCATACCAGAAACGCGTATGGGGGAGGCCTAGACCCGTGGAGGCGAAACCCATAGACGGGAAGGTATCGACGCCCGACCTCACCCTGGAGACTATGGAGACGCCAGGTCACGGCCGAGACCACGCAGCGTTCTTCGAACCCGAGAGGGGTTGGTTGTTCAGCGGGGATGCCTACCTAGGCGAGCGGGACATCCTGCGCTCGTGCGAGGATTTGGGGCTGCTGCTGGAGGACCTTGGCACTCTTGCGTCGCTGGATGCCGAGGTTCTGTTCCCCGGGCATGGCTCCGTCCGCGACGACCCGAAGTCCGCGATCGAACACCTCCAGCGTCACTACGAGGAACTCCGAGACCGGGCTGAGCCGCTTGTATCCTCGGGCGTTGACCCAGGAGAGATCCGCTCCAGGCTCCTCGGGCGCGAGGGGATCATCCGCTACTACACACAAGGCGACTTCAGCAAGCAGAACCTCGTCGAGGAACTCGTGGGGCTTCTTGATGCCGACCCATGAGCGAACTCGTTTCCGAAACCTCCACACGCTTTAGACCGAGTCCATCCTTATCGCTGACCATGCTGACGGATTCGTTCGACGCGTTCCTCTTTGATCTCGACGGGGTCCTCTACGTGGGAGAAAAACCCACTCGAGGCGCCGTCGAGGCACTGGAGAGGCTCCGCAGCGGAGATCACGAGCTCGGCTTCCTCACCAACGATCCCCGGCCATCCCGTCAACAAGCGGCCGAGCACTTGGACCGGCTTGGGTTCTCGATTACTCCTGGAGAAATCGTGACTGCGGGTTTTGCAACGGCTCGCTACCTGGAGGAGGAAGGGTATGAGAGCGCCTACGTGGTCGGGAGTCGTTCCCTCAAGAAAGAGATCGAGCATCGGGGAGTGAGGTTGGTGACTGATCGCGATCCGAGCGCTGTCGTGATCGGTTGCAGCGAGGAGACCGCGTACGAGGACATCAGGAGGGCATCACTGCTCGTCCAGGATGGTGCAAGCTTCTTGGCGACGAACGTGGATGCTTCCTTCCCCATGCCCGAGGGTCGGTGGCCGGGGACGGGGGCCATCGTGGAAGCCGTGAGGTTGGCTAGCGGTCAGGAGCCCGTCATCGTGGGGAAACCCGAACCCCTCATGTTTGAACTCGCCGCGGAATCCTTGGGCTCCCCCGAGCGCATCGCCGTTGTGGGGGACAACATCGAGACCGATATCCTGGGGGCACATCGGGCGGGGTTCGCTGGAATCCTACTCTCGGATAAACCGGTGGAGGACCTTCTCCCAGGTGATCCCAGGCGACCGGATGCACGGATCGAGCGCTTGAGCGATTTGTTCGACGAGGGATGCCTGTTGTCGACGCGGGAAACCCCCGTTTCCGAGTGGCCGGGTCGTGCGGCTCCTGGCGTTGGAGCCGTGGTGCTGGACGGCAGTGGACGCGTATTGTTGCATCGGCGGCGTGTGGAGGAAGCGTGGGCCCCACCAAGCGGGCGGTTGGAGCCGGGCGAATCCATCGAAGAGGCCGTGGTTCGTGAATTGGATGAGGAGACGGGGCTCGATGTGGATCGATTGGACTTCGTGGGGGTGATGTCGGATCCGAGCTATCAGGTTGTGACGTATCCCTCTGGGGAGCGTGTCCAGTTCATTACGTCGCTTTTCCTGGTTCGTTCGTCGGGCAAGCTGCAGGGGTCCGAGGAGGGGCTTGAGTGGGGTTGGTTCGATCCAAAAAGCCTCCCGTCGCCGCTTACAGCGTACGCTCGGCCGTGGATCGAGGAGGCCCTCGGTTCGACGCGTGCACCCGGGCCTTGAGCTCGAGTCCTGTCTTCCTGGTTTTCGGCTTCTCTGTGTTGGCCTAGCGTGCTAGGATGCCGCCCATCGCCACAGCTCAACATGTAGACGGAAATCTACATATACCATGTAGGTCTACGTCTACATGATGGCTGACCTGGACATCGACCAAGCCCTCGAACGCCGCCTGGAGACCCTCGACGAAGACGTCGGCACCTGCTGCGAGGATCTCCCCCGCCTCGTCGAAGACGCCAGATCCTCCAGCTCCTTCACCGAGCACCTGGAACGCTACCGAGCCATCGCCGACGAGAAACGCCTGCTCGTGCTCGCCATGCTCGCCCGATCCAAGACCCTCTGCGCTTGCGAGGTCCAAGCCGCGCTCGGCGTCACGCACGCCACCGTCAGCCACCACATGGGGACCCTACGCGCCGCCGGCCTCGTCGAATCAGAAAAGCGCGGCAAATGGGTCTTCTACCGTCTCAGCGACGACGTCAACCTCCCCCTCCCCTGACCAGGAGACCAACCACCATGAACATCGAACAAGACGACATCAACACGAACGAGCTAGCCATCGAATGGAGACACTGCGAAGTCGGCTGGGACAGCTGCGAACGATGCTCAGCCACCTGGGAAGCCCTCACCAGCCTCGTAGGCGACCTTGCCCGCACGCTTGGCCACAAAGGCGTCAGCCTCCGCTACGAGGAGACGTTCATCCCACCCGACCGCCTCGACGAAGCCAACATGGTGCTCTTCAACGGACGCCCCATCGAAGAGGTCCTCCCCGACATCCACGTCACGGAGAGCGAATGCGAGGTCGGATGCGGACCCCAAGAAGGCATCATCATGGCCCGCAAGCTCGTCCGCAACGGCGAAGAGTACGAAGCCCTCCCCAAGGACCTGCTGCTCGAGGCGAGCGTCGAAAGCCTACGCACGGGCTCCTGACCCATCGGCCAGAGCCCCGCTCCCTAGCCCCCCGATCGACACGGGGGGCCTCCCCCTTCTCGTCTCCATCCATCAGCGCATCGCCGCAACTCGGGCAAGGTCAAGACACGTCTACCGAGGAGGCACGTCCCCTGTCGATGAGCTGTTTGATTACGCGATAGAGGAGGAACAAGCCCGCCGCGGCGGGGAGCCAAACCGTCGCCAAGCCCGGGAAATAATAGCCTTCTGTGAAGACCGGGAACGCGAGATGCGCAACGACGTTCACGAACCCCGCGGGCCCGATGAGGAAGAACCACAACACGAAGTTCCCCAAGGGATGACGACGGTGCACGCCCCAGGCGCCTGCAAGCCACAGGAGCGTGGCCCCGACAAGGATGACGCCCACGAACACGCCTTGACTGATGTGGGCGGTCCCGAACGCGACGTGCATCTCACCCGGGAAATCCATGATGACCTCCTCAAGGACGTGGACGAATTGAGCCCCGACGGCTACGAGGAACGGAGCCGTTATGCCCTCCGGCTCCAAGGGTCGATCATACGTGGTGAACCGCCAAGCCACGAGGCCAATCAGGCCGGAACCTCCGATGATGACGGACGGGATCCAGCCCACTCGTGCGAGGATGAGGGCAAAGAGCCCTAGAACGAACACGGAAGCGATGATGAACGCGGTGCTGGGTTTCATGCGATCCTCCTGGCATCGGCGCGCTGTATCGCACCGTTGAACCTCATCGTCGAGAACCTCTCCTTGACAGCCAGCATCTATCCAGCCTCCTCAAGCCGGATTAACTGGCTGTCCGGATGGAATTCCTTCCAAGAGAACCAATACTCGTCAGAGATCATGATAGGTTCCAAATCGGACGTGATCGGACCGCGCTGGTAATCGCCTCGAGCATCCCACAGCGTTTCGCTACGGGTATCGGAAAGCGTGCCGTCCGCATTGCGAACAAGATCGACCGCCTCTCCCTCGACGCTGCCCTTGAACGCGTTCACGGTTTCCCCGTGCGCGACGAGGTATGCATCCAGCGCTTCGTTCTTGACGATGCCTTGCTCGACGACTTCGCCTTTGAGGTACGCCACCTTCGGCTCGGCGATGGGGTCGGTGATGCCGATGACGTGCGTCCTCGCTGGAAAGGACGTATCGCGCAGCTTTGAGGGAAGCCCAGGGGTCGCCTCGCTTCCCATGATCTTCTTCCACACTCCTGGGATGGGCAACTGGAACTCGCGAAGGTCCTCCTGAGTGACGTGGGCCACTTGGGGAAGAGGCTCCAGCTGCTTGACTTCGCTCCAGGGGAGGATCTGGTACGGGATCATCGTCAGCTTGTGGGGATGCAGCGACCCGATGATCGACTCGCCTGTGGCCTGCTGGAAGAACGTCGTGGTTCTTCTGTCGGCCACGATCATGTTCGCGTTCTTGAAGGACCCGACGAAGAGCGCGCCGATCTCGGTCACGTCGAATGCGATGATGCTTCGGCACATCGCGCAGTACGTGAGAGCAACGGTGGAATCCCCGAAACGGTCGTTGACGATGTGATGGTGGATCACGTAATCCAGGGGGTAGGCCTTCGTGACGCCCTCACGCTCGATGATCGCCAGTTGCATGTCGTCGGTGAGGGGAAGTTGGAGTGGGTCCTCGGAGGCTTCGGGGAAATCGACGGCAGGGAACGCGGTCTCCTGGTGGAGGCGATGGGTGAGCAGGATCGCCAAGCCCATGAGGCCCAACGGGACGGAAGAACCCCACCGAAACGCGCCCGCTTGGAAGATCCCCCATGATTCCCAGAGGAGAGAGGTGCCGAAGATCCCCCAAACGAGCGGTTTGCGGAGGAAGTAGTGGTGATAGAGCCATTGGACGGGGAAACGCTTGATCAGGGCCATGTAGACCGCCGCGGTGCCCACCAGCAGGGCGATCATGGCGAGGAGGTACAGAACGGAAAGCGGCGGGTATGGGATGGTCATCGCCTCCGTGGTTCCTGGCCAAGGAACGAGTCCGGCGGGGGCTTCCTAACGATCCTGGGGATCTTCTG
>PWVY01000069.1 GCA_003561665.1 Thermoplasmata archaeon | reverse complement strand
GGGAATCTGCGTTTCCGCCGAGATGGCTTTTCGCCGCGCTGCTTGTCCCGCAGCTCGCACCGCTCCGTGGCCTTGTCCCTCGCCGCCCGGTCCCCCGTGTCCATCCCCTGGCGGACCAGGTACAAGTACATCTCGTAGTTGCCTTCGATCTTGGTGGCGAGAGCGGGGTTGTTGGGGGTGGGGGTGGTTTGTGTGTGGCCTTGGCCTTCCAGGTGGAGGGGGTCGTCGTGGAGGTTGATGGTGTTTCGTGTGGTTTGGATGATGCCTTGGGTTTGGTCGAGTTCGAGGGTCCCGTGGATGTCGGTGGTGAGGGTGGTGGCGATGGCGGTGGCGCGTTGGGGTGTTTCCGTGGTGAGGGCGGCGTTGGTGGCTTGGAGGGTGATGACGCGGAGTTCGTATCCGGGGGTGGGGTCGTTGGGTTCGCTTGTGCGGAAGCCGCTCCAGTCGGTGTAGGTTTCGTGGGGGGTTGTGACGTTGAGGGTGGTGTTGTAGGTGAAGAGGGGGAAGGTGCCTTGGAGGGTGGCGTGTTGGATGTGGTTGTTTTGGATGAGGGGGTTTGGGGCGCGGTAGTCGTACCCGGGGGGGCCGTTTTCTTCGGTGGTTGCGGTTTGGTCGCTGTAGCCTCCTCGGGCAAGGCGGGTGTTTTCGGGGGTGAGGGATTGGGTGATGGTGCCGTGTGTGGTGGCGGTGAGTGTGGCCGTGTTGGGTTCGGTGAAGAGGAGGGCGTGTGGGTTCCAGGCGGTGAAGGTGAGGGTGGCGTTGGTGAAGGTGTGGGTTTCGGTTCCGGCGTCTTCGACGATGCGGAGGATGCCGGATCCGACGAAGTAGCCTTCTTGGTAGTCGATGGTGAGTTCGAGGTGTTCGGCTTGGAGGGTGAGGTTGACATCGTGGTTGGTGTCCCAGTTGACGAGGAGGCCGCTTTGGCCTGTGGTGTGGGTTTCGCCGGTGTAGGTGATGGGTGTTGTGGTGTGGAGGGTGGCTTCGAGGGGGGTGTTGGCTGTGGTGGGGGGTGCTAGGGTGAGGAGGGCAAGGAGGAGAGGAAGGGAGAGGAGGAGGGTTCGGGGTGTTGGGTGCATCGGCTGGGCGGGGGGATGATTCGTATCTTTACTTGAGTGCATCGCGTCCCTGGAGGGGTGGGGTGCGTTAGGGGGGGTGGTGGTTGTTGGTCCAGGGTCTTTCGTAGTGGGTGCCGATGGTGTGGGTCCAGTCGTCGAGGGTTTGGGTGGGGTGGAGGTGGTCTCGTTGGGCGATGCGGGTGCGTTGGATCAGGTCGTTGTCGCGGAGTTTGGTGAGGTGGTAGTGGATGGTGCTGATGGAGAGGTCGAGGTCGTTGGCGATTTGTTTGGCGGTGGCGCCGGGGTTTTCGGTGATGTAGAGGGCGATGTCGCGGGTGCGTCGTCGTCCGTAGAGGAGGTGGGTGTCGTCGTCGTTGGCGAGGTGGGCGTGTTGGGTGAGGAAGCAGAGGGTTTCGTTTTTGGTTTCGTTGGGGTGGAGGGTGATGAGGTTGGCGTTTTGGAGGCGGTTGAGGTGGAAGGTGAGGTGGGCGGGTTGGATGTCGAGGCGTTGGGCGAGGTGGTTTTTGGTGAGGCCGGGGGTTTGTTGGAGTTGGTGGTAGATGGCGGCGCGGATGGGGTGTTCGAGGAGGGTTTGTTGGGTGGGGGTGCGGGTGGTGTTGGTGGGCTTTTGGTCCTCGTTCTCCATGGTTCGCCGCCGGGGGGTGTTGGGGATGCGTGAGGGGTGGGATAAGTGTTGCTCGATGACGTGGGGTGGTGTGGCGCGTTGGGTGTGTTTCCGAATTGTCGACTACTTGTTTCCGAATCGTCCAGGATTAAGGTGAAGAGGCTTGGGTCTCGTGTTGGGGGTGCAGGGCGCTTTTTGCGTCTTGCGAGGGGAGTGGCAGGCACGGGAACGCGGCTTCCCTTCATTTTTCCCTTGCTAGGCGTAGCCGTCGATGCTGCCGCCGCCGGTGCTGGGTGCAAGCAGGCGTTGGATCTTGGGGTCGTCGGTGAAGGGGTCGTGGGGGAGGTCGATGAGGAGGTGGGTGGCGCGTTGGGGGTGTTGTTGGGCGAGGGTGTGGAGGGCTTGTTGGGCGTGTTTTGTGTCGCCGTTTTCCCAGGCGGCGTAGGTTTCGAAGGTTAGGAGGTCGGGGTCGTTGCCGAGGCGTTGTTTGGCGGTTTGGATGGTTTCGAGCGCGGTGGCGGGTTCGTTGTTCTCGAGGTGGGCGAGGGCTTTGCCGTGGTATGCGGTGGCGTGAGTGGGGTCGAGGTGGGTCAGGCGGGTGTAGGCGTGTGCGGCTTTTCGCCATCGGCGTGTGTCTTCGTGTTGTCGGGCTTTGGTTTGGTAGTGTTGTTGGAGGCGTTCGCGTGCTCGTTTGGGGAGGTGGTGGAGGAGGGTCGGTTGGGTGTGGAGGGCGATCGTGGCGATGAGCACAAGCGTGATGAGGATTAGGAGCAGGGGGGAGGGGGCGAGTTGGTCTTGGAATTGTGGGGGTGGTGTGGGTGTTTGGAGGGTTTCGTGGTCGGCTTCGATGTGCAGGTTGAGGGTGGGGGCGTGGGGGGGTTGGGTGAGGGTGGTTTCTGTGTGGGTTTGGCCTTCGAGGTGGAGGGGGTCTTCGTGGAGGGTGTGGGTGGTGTGGGGGGTGTCGATGTGGCCTTGGGTTTGTTGGGTTTTGAGGGTGCCGTGGTGGTGGGTGGTTTGGGTGGTGGTGAGGGTTTGGATGCGTTGGGGGGTTTCGAGGGTGAGGGTGGCGTTGGTTGTGCGGAGGAGGATCAGTTGGACTTCGTAGTCGTCGTCTCGTTCGCCTTGGCGGATGCCGGTCCAGTCGGTGTGGCTTTCGTGGGGGGTGGTGAGTAGGAGGGTGGTGTTGTAGGTGAAGAGGGTGAAGTTGCCTTGGAGGGTGGCGTGTTGGTGGTGTGCGTGGTGGATGAGGGGTTGGTGGGTGGCGTAGGCGTATCGGGGGGGTGGTTCTTCGGCGTTGCTGTAGCGTTCGTCGATGACGCCGCCGTGGGCGAGGTGTGTTGATGGGGGGAGGGGGGTTTGGGTGGTGGGGCCGTGGGTGTGCGCGTGGAGGGTGGCGGTGGAGGGTTCGGCGAGGAGGATCGCGTCGTTGTTCCAGGCGTTGAGGGTGAGGGTGGCTTGGTTGAAGGTTTGGTGGTCGCTTCCGCGGGCGGTGAGGATGCGGAGTTGTTCGGTTCCGAGGGTGTGTCCTTGTTCGTAGCGGTTGATGAGTTGGAGGCGTTCGGCTTCGAGGTGGATGTTCATGTTGTGGTGGGGGTCCCATTGGGTGAGGAGGCCGCCTTGTGCGTTGAGGGTG
>PWVY01000118.1 GCA_003561665.1 Thermoplasmata archaeon | reverse complement strand
GACCGCAACGGGCTTGGAGCATACGTTCTCGCTGGCTGGCTTATCTTGTTGAGGAATGTGTTGAACCTGTGCACCGTGGCCTGGCTGCTTCTCCGCCGTTGAGGGTTCAACGGGTTGTTGGTTCGCACGGCACACACCGACCTTGGTCAATGTGCCCGAAGAAGGTCTCCCGGGGGGTTCGATATCGGTTCGCATCCCGAGGTCAACGACTCACGAGCGTGCTGTGCGCCCGTGGTTTCTCCGATAAGGGGTTGGATGGCCCGGTCTGATGGGATGTGACTACCTGATTCGATGCCTCAGGTCACCCAATCTAAACCTATCCCGTTCGTGTAGCGATGCTCAAACGTCCCCAAGGCGGGGCTCTTTTCTACCACCAAGCCATAGGTCGGTTCCGCCTGGTGATCCCTGATGAAGGCCGTAATCCCCGCCGCTGGTCTTGGAACCCGCTTGTTGCCTGCCACGAAGAGCATGCCCAAGGAGATGGTGCCGGTGGTGGATAAGCCGGTGATCCAGTACGTGGTCGAGGAAGCCGTGAGTAGCGGGTGCGAGGAGATCCTCATCATCACGGGTCGTGGCAAGCGTGCCATCGAAGACCATTTCGACAAGAGCTTCGAGCTTGAAGCACGGTTGGAAGAGGATGGGAAGACCGAGCGTTTGGAGGATGTTCGCCGCGTCAGCGACATCGCGAAGATCCACTACGTGCGCCAGCCCGACCCGGAAGGGCTCGGTGACGCGGTGCTGCATGCCCGCCAGTTCGTCGATGACGAGCCCTTCGCGGTTCTGCTTGGTGACAACATCATCTACGACGGGAACCCCATCACGCGCGAACTTTTGGCCCTCCACCAAGAAACGGGGGGACCGTGTTTTAGCGTCATGGATGTGCCCCGGGAAGAGATCAGCAAGTACGGGGCCGTCGACGGGGAGCTCATGAACGAAGAGGAAGGCGTCTACAAGGTCAACGACATCATCGAGAAACCGCCCGTAGAGGACGCCCCCAGCACGATCGCCACCATGGGGCGCTACGTGTTCACGCCCGAGATCTTCGACATCCTCGAGAAGACCGAGCCAGGGCACGGGGGCGAGCTTCAACTCACCGATGCCATGGCCAGCATCGCCAGGAACGGGACCATGCACGCGCGCGTGTTCAACGGGACCCGTTTGGACATCGGGAACGTGCACGGGTTCCTCCACGCCAACATCGTTCTAGGCCTCCGAGAAGGCGAGATCGAGCCCAGCGAAGTCCACGACCTGCTCGAACCCTACCGATCCTAACCCCGCCTGGACGCCTCGCTCCGCCATACCCCGTGGTTGGACCCCCACCTTAAAGAGGGATGCACGACATACCATGCCTTAGACTATCATGGCCCTCGAGCAACGGTGGAACATCGACCCCAACACCTGGCACATCGCCAAAGACGACGAAGGGTGGAAGATCCTCCGCGAAGGAAGCCCCACAGCCGACAGCCGCCACGAAACCCGAGCAGACGCCCTCGATGCAGCCCGCGCCATCTCCAGCGAGAAAGCCGACGCCACCATCAAGGTCCACAAGCCCGACGGCACGCTCGAACGAACCCTCGAACCCCAACACGCGTGAAATCAAGGGCCAACCTGCTTCCTTCCACCCCACCCAGGCCACGGCTTCACCTTGAACGCTCTCCAAGCCGCTCAAGATCTAGGAGCACCGCCGAGCCCCCCAGGTTGGCTCGTTGCGTGGACGAGCGGGGACGTGTTCTTCAAGACCAACGTCCCTCGTCACTTGGGTACCAGGGAAGCCCGTGAACGAGAAGGAGACCACGTCCTGGGGCTCGTCCTCAAGGGAGAACGCGTATCAACCGCCCTTATCGACGAACACTTGGCGTGCTCGAGCCCTCCAGGGTCTTTCATCGTTCTCCTCAAGCCTGTAAAACGCCCATCGTAGACCTCACCTGAGGAGACCGCCCAGCACCATCACATACCCTGCCCCCAGTAGTCCAACGGAAGGACATCAGCCCTCCCAGGCCCGTTCCTGGGAGGGCGAAAGGGCAAGGGTTTACTGCATCCGGTGCCAAGCGTACGCCGCCACGGCGAGGGTCCCAAGCAAGAGGAGGACCCAACCGCTCCATAAGCCATCGTCGGCGGTGGCTTCTTCGGTCTCGTGTTCTTGGATCGGTTCATCCTCGGCGTCAGGTTCCTCGTCGGTTTCCAGCTCCTCTAAGGGTTCATCCTCGACCTCGAGAACGGTGAAGCTCCAGGCTTCGGTCGCCTCGAACCCGCTTTTATCCTGGACCTCGACCGTGACCTCGTACGTGCCCGGTGCGAGAGGATCCTGGAGGGTGTACGTGAACCCGTCCTCGCTCACAAGCGCGTTCACAGTCTCTCCGTTCAGCGTGACGGTCACGGAGGAGGTGTCGATGCCGCGGTTGTCTTCGAAGCTTGCTTGGATCGTCGGTTGGATGTCTTCGATCTGCGTTCCTGGCGCGGGTTGGGGGTGCTCGATGGTGGGGGGTTGTGTGTCGATGCTGACCGCGAACGTGCTAAACCCTGGAAGCTCGACGTGGTAGGCAAGTTCGTCCGCGTCGGGGTCGCTTGCAAGCGTCGTTTCCAGCGGGACCCAGGCGTCTTCGAGGCGGAGGACGACGACGTGCTCGGGGGAAGCGTCGCCAAGGTCTTCTTGGGTGAGCGTGACGGTGGCTTCGCCGCCGGCGACGGGGTCGTCGATGGGGGTCCAGCGTTCGAGCACGTCGAGTTCCATGTAGAAGCGCTCCTCGAACCCGGTGGCAAGGGTGGGGGCCTCCTCGGGGGGCGTGGGGTGCGTGGTGGCTTCGACGCGGCAGAAGCTGCATGCTTGGGCTAGCTCGATGTCGAGGTGGGTGAGGCCATCGGGCATCCATCGGTCGAGGATGACGCGGGCTCCTTCTTCGGCGTTGAACGTGGACCCCGGTCGAACCGTCTTGGTTTCACCGGCCCCGATGGCGCCGAATCCACCGCCTCCACCGCCACCGCTGCTGGATGCTTCCTCCTCGTCGTCGTCCTCAACGAGGGCTTCGATGCTGAACGAGAACTCAAGCGTGTCCTCATTCCCGGCTTGATCCGCGACGGTGAGTTCGATGTCGTACTTTGTATCGGGTTTGACGTCGAGGGTGTGTTTGGTTTCGCTGGAGGTGATGGTGGTCGCCTGGTCCTCGGTCACGTCGTCACCGTTGATGGTGAGCGTGATGCTCGTGATGTCGACGCCGGTCAAGTCGTCTTCGTACGTTGCGTGGATCTCGACCGTGCTCGTGTCGACGTCAAGGATCGCGTCGGCTTCGGGGGTCTCGAGCGTGATGGTGGGGGGCG
>PWVY01000219.1 GCA_003561665.1 Thermoplasmata archaeon | reverse complement strand
ACGGGGAAGGTGTCGGTGTCGGTGTTGTCGCCGGTGGCTTCGTAGGTGAGGATGGGTTCGAGGGTCCAGCGGACGATGTCGCCGTCGTAGTTGGAGCCGTGGTCGGTGAGTTCCATGCCGAACATGATTTCGTCGTCGGGGGTGTAGAAGGCCATGGCGCCGAACCATTCAGCGTTCGCGTCGTAGGTGTAGGCCACGGCGAGGTGGTCGTCTTCGTAGGCTTCGAACGTGGCGCCTTGGTGGGTCACGTTGGCGTGGATGGTGCGTTGGACGCCGTCCCATGGGGTCTCCCATGTGGCGTCGTCGGTGAGGGGCCATGTGAAGTATTCGACGCGGTCGGGGCCTTGACTCCCGGCGAGGGAATTTTTGGTGATGGGTCCAAGGTAGCTGATCTCTTCGCGGGCGTGAAGGAACGCGGTTTGTTCGTTCGTGGTGTCCATGATGTAGTCTTGGCTTTCCTCGGCGCTGACGACGAACGTGATCGTCGTGTCGAGCGTCGTGTCGTAGGTCCAGTAGTCGCCGGTGGCCCATGTGGGCACGTCATGTTCGGGTGCTTTGTCCTCTTGGGGGTCCTCACCTGGCGTTGTGGCTTCTTCGTCTGTCCCGGGATCGCTCCCCAGGCATCCTGCGAGGGTGACGGCGAGGAGCAGGAGGAGCAGGAGCCTTGCGTGCCGGTTCACGGTGGACGAGCATGCGCAGGGGTACTTGGTCGTTTTCCGTCGGGGGAGGAAATGTTTTCAGGCTCAGGGTGAGTGGCGCCGGCATGAACCTTGACGACATCTCCACGATCGGCGTCGTGGGCGCGGGACAGATGGGTGCTGGCATCGCTCAAGTCGCTGCCGTGAACGGGTACGATGTGATCTTGCGAGATTTGAAGGATGAGCACGTGCAGCGGGGATTGGAGAACATCGAGGGTTCGCTTTCTCGCTTCGTGAAGAAGGATGCGATGAGTGACGAGGAGGCTAAAGAGGCGCTGGGTCGTATCGAGGCTACGACGGACGTGGAGGCGTTCGGGGATGCGGACATCGTGGTGGAGGCCATCATCGAGGATGAGGCGGCGAAGGTGGGCTTGTTCGAGGATCTCGACCGGGTCACGGGGGAGGGCGTGATCCTTGCCTCGAACACGTCCTCGATCCCTATCACGAAGCTTGGAGCCCCCACGAGTCGGCCCGAGAACGTCATCGGGATGCACTTTTTCAACCCGGTCCCGTTGATGAAGCTCGTGGAGGTCATCCGAGGTCACGACACGTCGGATGAAACGACGCGGACCGTGCTTGCCCTGGCCGAAGCATTGGGGAAGACGCCGGTGGAGGTGCACGATTTCCCTGGGTTCGCGAGCAACCGCATCCTGATGCCCATGCTCAACGAGGCGATGTTCGCCTTGCACGAGGGTGTGGGTGATGCGGAGGCTATCGACACGGTGATGAAGCTGGGTATGAACCATCCGATGGGTCCGCTTGAGCTGGCCGACTTCATCGGGTTGGATACGTGCTTGCACATCCTTGAGGTGCTTCAGGAGGGCTTCGGTGATCCCAAGTACCGGCCCTGCCCGCTTCTTCGGCAGAAGGTGGACGCTGGGCACCTGGGAAAGAAAACAGGGAACGGGTTCTACGTGTGGGAGGGCGGGAAAGCCCAACACCCCGCATAGGCACGTCGTCCCTGTTCTTGCTTGCCTTCCCCGGGGGTTGTCCCTGGGGGGCGTTTTCTTCTTTCCTGTTAGGCATGTTCTAGTATCGGGGCTCGCATCGAGCCTTGCCTAGTGCGCCATGCTTGGTTGGATCGTTCTCTTGTTCGTGGTGATGCCGTTCGTGGAGCTGTATTTGCTCTTCGTGATCGGTCAGAACATCGGTTGGTGGCCGACGTTGGTCATCGTGTTCGGCACGGGCGCTCTTGGGGGCGTTTTGGCTCGGTGGCAAGGGGCTAGCGCGTGGCGGGATGTGGTGGGTGCGTTGCGGGCGGGGCGGGTGCCGGGGGTGGAGTTGGCGGCGGGGGCGTTGTTCTTGGTGGGGGCGGCGTTGTTGTTGACGCCGGGCGTGGTCACGGACGTGTTTGGGTTCTTGATGATGGTGCCGGTGGCGCGGCGGGGGTTGGCGAGGTTCGTGATTGATCGGGCCAAGCGGAGTGATCGGGTGCATGTGTCGGTGGGGGGTTTGGGGCCTTTCGGGCGCGCGGGGGATCGTGCGAGTGGGGGGCATGACGTGGAGACGACGGGGTATGCGAAGGAGGAGGGTGACGAGCTGGAGCGGTAGGGGGCCTTATTCGGGGTTGAGGTCGCCGGCGCCGCCTCGGAGGATGTTCGTGGCGAGGGCGTAGATGTCTTCGATGCCTTGGAGGGTGGTGCTGGAGACGGGGACGGTTTGGGCGATGGCTTGGAAGTCGTCGAGGATGCGGATGAAGGATTCGTTGAGTTGGTTGACCATGGTGGCGGGTTCTTGGTGGAGGTCGTCGAGGACCTTGTCGGCGTCTTTGCTCCATGCGAGGATGTTGTCGACGGTGTCGGGTTCGAGCGTGTCGACTTTCCCGATGACGTTGAGGGTGGGGATCTGAAGGCGGAAGTGAGCGGTGGCGGCGAGGATGCTTTGGCTGACGTAGCCTCGCGCGGTGCTGGCGACGGCGGGGTCGAGGAGGAAGACCATCATGGGGTTTTGGCTTATGTGTTGGATGACGAAGGGGCCGCTGGCGCGGAAGGCGAAGAGTTCGAGTTGGCCGGGCGTGTCGACGAGGGTGACATCGCCTCCGTAAGCTTCGATGCGTTGTTTGATGTTGCCGAATTCGGTGGCGATGAGGTCTGCGGCAGCGATTTGGGCGCCGTTGGGTCCAAGCCCGTATTGTTCCATGACCTCTTGGATGGTGATGTGGTCACGGATGTCGATGGCGGGTTCGTAGGGGAGTTTGTCGGCGCCGGGGTCGAGGTTGACGGTGAGCACGTCCACGTCGCGGTCCATCAGGTAGGCTTCCGTGGCGGCGGTGAGCGTTGTTTTGCCGGCGCCTGCGGTCCCGACGAACACGATGGCGGGTTGTGCTTGCGTCATAGGGCGTGTTAGCGGGGACAAGAGGGCGGGTTGAAAACGTTGGTGGCGCGGGTTGGTTGGGTTCAGAGGGGTTCGCGGAGGAGGATGCGGGGGTCGCGGACGCCGAGGATGTCATCTCGGAGGGCTTGGGGGGCGTCGTCTTGGATGCTGCTTTTGACGATGGGGTCTAGGCGGTTGTTGGCGTCGTTCCAGTTTTTGAAGCGTCCTCGTCGGACTTCGCGGCCGACTTTCTCGACGGCGGGGCCCCAGATACCGATGGGGGCAAGGGGGTGGTCCATGCCGGTTTT
>PWVY01000007.1 GCA_003561665.1 Thermoplasmata archaeon | reverse complement strand
GCATGCTGATTGTCGCTAAGCAGTAGGGCAGCCATTTCGATTCTGTGCCTTCACGATGGCTAATCACTACACCGAGGACAGCAGTGATTTGCTGTGTGCGATCCGGATGCTGTCAGCTTAGGATGCTGGCTTCAATGCCGAGCAAGTCCCACCCCGATTCGTAGGCAAGGCCCAGATCAGAGGCATTGACAGAGGCATCTTGAGAGGCATATGTTACAATAGTATCCTCCTGAATGAGCTCGGGGCCCACGGTCCAGTGTATCCCTTATGGGATGGCCATAGCTGTAGAGATGCGCGGCCGAGCATATGTAGATATGCAGACTCGGCAATGATCCTGGCAAGGAAGATCAGGACCAGCTTTCGCAGGGGAGGCTACGTTGCCTGAGCCAATCAGTGTCGTCTAAGGGTGCAGGTGGAGTCCTGTGTGAGAACAATGAAGGAGGTACCAGATGATTGAGACAAGAGCGTTGCCGTTGCGGACCATGTATGTGGTGGTCGCTGTTTCACTAGTCATCAGCTTGCTTACAACAGCGGCACCGCCCCAGACTGTCGCTGCGGATCCTGCCGCCAATGGCAAGGTTGAATGGAGTAGGCTTGCCACCCCATCCCAGGAAGGCTGGGTACTGGCACCAAGTTCGGTTGTACTAGATTATGCCGTTGCTGATGAAGGAAAGGTGGCTTACGCCATAGTCGAGCAGTGGGGTATTGACGAGTGGGACATCCACGTATTGAAGTCCACTGACCACGCTGCCAGCTGGAGCGACATCACCGCCGGGTTGAACCAGGAGCTTAACAGGCTGAATCTTGATGACTTGTGCTGGATAGAAAAGGTCGCCTGCGCTCCTGATGATCCAGACTTCATAGCTGTGGCGCTTTGGATATGCCCGCATCCAGAGCCTGTAGAGCTCCGCATACTCATATCCGCCGACGGCGGTACAGTGTTCCGTGACGGCGGCACGGTTGACCTCTGGTCTATCAATGACCTGGCGGTATCCCCCGAGGTCGACGGTGAGCGTAACCTCGCCGTGGGAGGCGAGGGAACTAACGGCACCCTCTGGCACTGCGAGGTCGCTGGCGATCTGGCCTCTGACTGGGTGGATGCCACAGCCTATGATGGCTGGGAGCCCTGCCACGCCGTTGCGGCGATTGAGTTTGCCCCCAGCTGGGTCACGGACAGGACCATCCTGGTTGTCACCATCACCGGCTGGGGTCCCAATAACAGTGTCCACCTGCAGTCGGGCACATGGGGCATGGTCGAGGCATGGAACGAACAGGCAGGCTTTGCAGTGGCCGTCGCTATAGTCGAGGATGCGGAGATACCTGATCTTTACCGATGGACAGCCGGCATAGCCACGCCATCCGATTACTCCGGCCTGGTCTCCAACCAGCGCTATGCCTGGGTGAACGTCAACTACATAGACACAGATGATCCTGACGGTGACGCAGTAGGCCGTATATTCCGGGTGAGAAACGACTTTGTGTCGCCCGTCATATTGCAGCTACCGGGCGCACCCTGGCTCTCCAACGTGTCCTACTCGGGCACCATAGCTGAAGGCAAGGCAATGGCCAGCCTGCTGGGCACCGAAGGCTTCGACCTGGTGACGGAGTGCTGCCAGGGTGTCCAGGTCTATCGTCATGACGATATCGTGGACATGGAGATCTGTTGTCTGCCCTGGAAACCGGCCTGCAAGCCACCGACCGGGTCATTAGCCATGGAGGCCTCCTACATCACTGCCGATAAGGCCTATGCCGTTGCCCTCTGGGGCGATGACCATGATGAAGGCGGCTGGTCTGTCAGTTTCGACGATGGAGATACCTGGAACCAGATCAGCCTGATCGACACTCACATCGATCACCTGACTGATGTCGCCGTATCCCCGGACTCCAGTAACATAATGCTGGTCAGCATTAACCTGGACTCCGGCTGTGGCTGCGACAGCGTGTGGCTTAAGTCAGAAGAGCTGGCCTATGCTCCTGAGTACAGCGGCAGATGGCTTCGGAGCTGGTGCGGTCAACTCCACGGAGTTCACCCTCCGTTCGAGACCAAGCATGGCGTCATCAGGTTGAATCCCCAGGAGACGGATGGCTCGACGGTCTATCTTGTGGACTGCGGCACTGACAGAGTGTACTACAACGGGATGCACGGCCTTGGCTGCTGGGAAGCAGGACGTGCCGCGATAGGCGACATCACGGATCTAGCCGTCAGGAATGAGAGCACCATCTATGCCCTGGATTTTGATGGCACCGTCACGGTATCCGATGACTACGGTGCTGCTGCGAGCTGGACTGCCCCGCTGGCCACTGGCGTCGCTAACGGCTGGACCATTACCGTCCGGGGCAATCACATACTTGTG
Organism: Thermoplasmata archaeon; assembly: GCA_003561665.1. GTDB lineage: Archaea > Thermoplasmatota > SW-10-69-26 > SW-10-69-26 > SW-10-69-26 > PWVY01. The sequence goes on along the minus strand of PWVY01000007.1, from coordinate 979 downwards.
GGTGGACAGGCCGGAGATGTTTCTTACTCCGCGGATGGCGGCGGCACGTTCACCGAACTGGAGAGTATTGCTACCGGCGGCCTGGCCACCGTCGCATTCGACAGCTACTTCGAATCTAACAGCACGATCTTTGCGGCCGTAGGCGTCGACTATGACCAGGGCGGCGTCTTTCGCTGGGTCATTGGAGAGGACCATGAGTGGCATGATCTTCAGGCTGCGGCTCATGGCTACACGGGGCTGGTGCTTGACAACGCCGATGGCAACCCCATGACCAGCCCTGCCACAGGTGGCTTTCTCTATGCCAGCTACGTCATCGAGCCGAACGGTAATGGGGTCGCCGGGGTAGCCCGCTGCACGACTCCCGCTGCCGAATCATGCTGTGACGAGGCTGACTGGGATTATCTAGGTGACGGCCTCATCTCCGGCGAGATGTTCCTCATGATGCCTCGAGCACTGAAGATCTGCGGCGGGCTGACCCCAGATACCTACAGCAGACTCTTTGCCATCGACGCCCGGCCTTACGACATGGAGCGGGGCAGAGATGGGACCGTGTGGAGTCGGGCTGTGGCTCCCCCGCTTCAGATCGTTGATCACGAACTGCCGGTCGGGACGGTAGGGGTGGCCTACGAGGCAATCCTGGAGGTGACCGGCGGCGTTTCTCCCTACACTTGGGGCTGGACGGCGGACGAAGACGGCCAGGCTTTTCCTTCTGGGCTTCACCTTACCGCCGCAACCGGTGTCATCTCGGGCACGCCGACCGAAGTTGGGACGTTTGACTTCACCGTCGAAGTCACAGATGCTGGCAACTTCACGTCTATCAGGGATCTGTCCATCACCGTTGGTGCTGCTGTCACTCCTGGTGATGCCAATGGTGATGGTGTCATCAATGTGCTCGACCTGGCCTGGACGGCAAGGATCATCGCCGGCCTGGAGGCAAACGGAGATACCTACCCCGGTGCTGATGCCAACCAGGATGGCG
>PWVY01000180.1 GCA_003561665.1 Thermoplasmata archaeon | reverse complement strand
GTTGCATCGTGGAAGGGTTGCCTCCAGGGTTGGGGGATCCGTTGTTCGGGAAGGTGGAGGCGCGGGTGGGGCATGCCATGCTGAGCCTTCCGGCATCCAAGGGTGTCGAGATCGGTTCGGGGTTCGGAGGGACGAGGATGCGGGGTAGCGAGCACAACGATGCGTGGCGGTACGATCAGGCCGGGCGTGTTCGTACGCGATCGAACAACGCGGGGGGAATGTATGGGGGCATCACGAGCGGGATGCCGTTGGTGTTCGAGGTCGCGTTCAAGCCGCCAACGAGCATCGGGCAAGAGCAGGAAACGATCAACCTGGAAACGGGGAGGGAGGATTCGTTGCGCGTGGAGGGGCGGCATGATCCCTGCATCTTGCCGCGGGCGGTTCCGGTGGTGGAGGCGACGGTGCGGTGCGTGTTGATGGACTTGTTCCAGCTAAGGAGGATGCGAGGTCATGGAGGAGCTTGACGCGGTTCGGGAGCGCATCCGCTCGCTGGATGAGCGATTGGTAGCGCTCGTGGCGGATCGGGTCGAGGCGGCGCGTAGGGCCGGTCGTTTGAAGCGGGAGCACGGGCACGGCGTGCGTGATCGGGAGATCGAGGCGCTCGTCGTCGATCGCATGGGGAAAGGATTCCAAGAGAAGGGGTTGGCGAAGAACGCGGGGGAGGATCTTGCGCGCGTGTTGATCGGGGAGGCCCTTCGCGTTCAAGAAGCACAAACGGTCGCTCCATCGAAAGGATCCAGAGGGCGGGTTCTCGTGGTGGGCGGAGCGGGAGCGATGGGGTCGTGGCTTTCCCGGTTCTTGACGGGGTTGGGGTATGAGGTGATCGTGCACGACATCGCAGGCCCCCTGGAGGGCGTGCCGTACACGACGGACTTGGAGGGTTCGGCGGGGAACGTGGACATCGTGATCGTGTCGACACCGCCCACCGAGGCGAAGGGCATCCTTGACCGGTTGAAGGGCGTGGATGCGCTCGTGATGGACATCGCGAGCTTGAAAAGCCCCATCCAGGAGCAACTGGAGACCATGGCGGAGGAGCAGCTCGTGGCAAGCGTGCACCCCCTTTGGGGGCCAAGCACGCGCGTGTTGAGCGATAAGAACGTGCTCGTGCTTGATTGCGGGAACGAAGAGGCCACGAGCCAGGCGCGAGCGTTGTTCGAGGATAGCGCGGCCAACGTCGTCCAAATGCCGTTAACCGAGCACGATGCCATGATGGCGTTGACGCTGGGGTTGCCCCACGCGGTGAACATCATGTATGCGGACGTGCTCGAAGAGGCCTCGTCCCGGTTCGAAGACCTGGGCCCGGCCGGGGGACCGACGTTCTTGAAGCAGGCCAGCGTCGCCGCGGAGGTCGTGCACGAGGACCCGGAGCTTTACCGCCAAATCCAAGCCCTCAACGAGGAAACACCCCGTGTGTACCAAGCGTTGCACGACGCGCTCGATGCGTTGAACGATCGGTTGGAGGACCCCGAAGCTTTCAAGAAGGCGATGGGGGCCTACCGCGACACGTTGCAAGGGTACAAGAGGTGGATCCACCCGTGAAGGTCCTCAAGTTCGGCGGCTCCAGCCTCCGCGAAGGCGAAGACCTCTCCCACGTCGCCCGGTTGATCCACGAACGAGACGAGGCGCTCTTGCTCGTCGTCAGCGCCCTCAACGGCGTCACGGACAAGATCCTGGACGTGCTCCCGAAAGCCGAGAAGGACGAGGACGCCATCACGCCCTTCCTCGAAGCAACACGCCGCCAACACGACGCCGCCCTCAACCACGCTGCGCCCGACGACGAGAAAGCCCCTCAAGAACTGGACCAACTCTTCCAGAAGCTCGAACGCGTCCTCTACGGGATCGCGTACACCGAGCAACGCACACCCAAAACGCGGGACCTGGCCGTCAGCTTCGGAGAACGCTTCAGCGCCCGCCTCGTCGCCGCGGCCCTCCGAAACCAGGGCACCCCCGCGGTCGGGTTGGACGCCGACGACATCGGGATCATCACGGATGGCACCTACGGCGTCGCCACCGCCCGTATGGGGCCCACCGGCGAGAACCTACGCGAAACGCTCGAGCCCCTCATCGAAGCCGACACAACCCCCGTCGTGACCGGATACTTCGGTCGCGACGATGACGGTCACGTCACCACGTTCGGACGCGGTGGAAGCGACTACAGCGCCGCCGTGATCGCCCGATCCCTTGGCGCCAACGCTGTAGAGGTCTGGAAGGACGTGGACGGGTTCCTCACCGCCGACCCCGAACGCATCCACACCGCCCGCCCCTTACCCTACATGACGTACGACGAAGCCGCCGAACTCGCCTACCTCGGCGCGCGCGTTCTCCACCCCCGCACCGTGGAACCCCTGCACGAAGGCACGATCCCCATCCTGGTGAAGAACACGATGAACCCCCAAGCCCCTGGAACACGCATCGGTCCCCCGCGCGATGAGCCCGAGCACCTGCGCGCCATCGGAGCTCGCGAAGGCTTCGCCATCGTGCGCATGCAAGGAAGCGGCATGGCGTACACGCCAGGCGTCGGGAAAGAGGTGTTCGCCGTGCTCGGCGATGCCGGCATCAACGTGGTCAACATGGCCGCAAGCCAAGCCAGCTTCGCGCTCCTCATCGACGAAGAGGACGCCAACAAAGCCGCCGCGCTCATCCAAGACGCCGAGATCCCCACCGTGGAAGCGGTGACGGTGCAGCGCGGGTTCTCGCTCATCTGCTTCGTGGGCGAGAACATCGGCAAGCACGAAGGCGTGGCCGGTCAAGTGTTCAGCGTGGTCGGAGACGCGGGCGTGAACGTGGACATGATCAGCGTAGGCGCAAGCGAGATCGCTCTCGCCTTCGTTGTCCACGACGAGGACGTCGAGGACGCGTTAACGGCCCTCCATGAAGCCTTCCTCGAGAAGGCGCCAAAGCGCGAGGTGCAAGCATGACGCGCACGCCCGTCGCCATCCTAGGAGCCACGGGCGCGGGCGGGCAGCGCTTCGTCGAGCGCTTGGCCCAACACCCCTTCTTCGAGATCACCACGCTCGTAGGGAACACGAGCGCAGGGCACGCGTACGAAGACGCCGTGAACTGGATCCTGGACACGCCCATCCCGGAAGCCATCCGTGACGTGCGCATCGTGGACGATCAAGCCCCCGTGAACGCTAACGTGGTGTTCAGCGCGTTGCCCAGCAACGTGGCCAAGAGCATCGAGGAACGCCACGCCAAACAAGGACGCGGCGTGTTCACCAACGCAAGCCCACACCGCATGATGCCGGGCATCCCCCTCGTGGTGCCCGATTTGAACCCGAGGCATCTTTCCTTGATCGAGAACGCGGAGGGGTTCGTGGTGGCGAACCCGAACTGCTCGGC
>PWVY01000224.1 GCA_003561665.1 Thermoplasmata archaeon | reverse complement strand
GAGGGCGACGGCCCCGTTGGGGAAGTTCTCGACGAGGGTTTCGTAAAGCTCCTGGCTTTCGCGGAGTTCTTCTTCGTACCGTTTGCGTTCCGTGATGTCTTGCACCACGAGCATGCCCATTGGTTCGCTGTCTTCCTCGCTGGGAACGGGGTGGGTGTAGGCCAGCCAGTGATGTCCTGCGTACGAGGTCTCGAAGGTGCGGGATTCACCGACGAACACGGCCTCCAAGTCAGGTTGGACGGTTTCCATCAGCTCGTTGGGGAAGATCTCCCATCCGGTGGCTCCGACGAGGTCCCTGGCTTGTAACCCGAGCGTTTCAAGAGCCGTTCCTCCGGCAAGCGTCATGCGGAGGTTCTCGTCGTACAAGGCAACCGCGCCATCGGGGAAGTTCTCCACGAGCAAACGGTGTCGCTGCTCGGAGATGGTTAGGGCCCGCTCGCGGTGACGCCGCTCGGTCATGTCCTCGATCAGGTTCGAGAACCCTTGAAGCGTCCCGTCTTCATCCTCAAGGGGTGTGATGACGCTGCGGGCCCAGAACCTTGACCCATCGCTTCGCTTGTACCGCTCCTCCACTTCCAAGCTCCCTTCGTTTCTTGCTTGTTTGAGGTTTTGTTCAGGGCGCTTGTCTTGGCGTGCGCTCTCCGTGTAGACCCGTTCAAGCGCGGCCCCCTGGATCTCGTCCTCGGTGTACCCGAAGACCCTTTCCAACCCTTTGTTCCAGCTTTGGATGGTTCCTTGGGAGTCCAGGAACATGATGCAATACTCTTTCGCCTCGTTTACGAGGGCCTGATACTTCTCCCGCTCCTCCCGAAGCTTGCGTTCTTGAGCCTTGCGTTCGGTGACATCCTTCGCGATGCCCACGATGCGATGGACGCTCCCCCCGTCGTCCCGAACGGGCGCGGCGCGAGCCTCCAACCACCGCACCTCCCCGTTGGGCCGAACGATCCGGTACTCCTCCTCGTACACACCATCCCGCATACGGAAGTATGCCTCCTTGACCCGTTCACGGTCCTCGGGATGAACCGCTTCGAGGAACCGTGCAGGGTCCTCGATCAAGGTGTCCGCATCGAACCCGAACACCGCCTCCACGGTCGGGTTCACGTACAACATCTCGCTTGGGTCCTCGGTCGTCATCCAGATGACTTCATCCAGGTTCTCAGCCAACGTCCGAAAACGAACATCGTCTTCGTCCCGAAGGTCGACCGACGGGTCCCCCCGTTCCTTACGAAGACTTCCAAAGGAGACCTCCTGCTCGGCGCGAAGGCGATACGCGAGGATGTTCGCGAAGCTTTGAACGTACGCCCCATCCTCCTGCGGGACGGTGCGCTCACGAGAGGAATACGCTTCGAAAACACCCCACGGATCCTCTGCAGGCCCGATCAACACCACGATCCCGCTTTTGATCCCGTACGCCTCCAGCCGCTGAGACCCCCCGAACCTTTCATCCATCTCCAAGGACTCCACGAACACCGGTCCCCCCACCTGCAAGGCGTACCCGGCGGGCGATGCCGGCCCGATCGGGACCGCGACGCCAAGATCCTCCCAACCGAACGACGCGCGAGGGAACGCCTCCCCCTTCCCCGGCACCGTCTCCAGCACGGCCGCAAACTCCATCCCAAGCACGTCAGCAACCGTCTCGCAGGCCTCCTCCATCAACGCCTCAACATCGCGCGCTTCGAGGGCACGACGGCCGAACTGAGCCACCTCGATCTGTCGCTCAGAATCATCGTGAGAACCGCCGTTGGGTTCGAACGCGCGCGCCATCAACCCAGAGGCTCGCCCCTACCCCCAATGTAAACCCTGCCAAGCGCCCTTTTTACGCGCTCACAGCGCGTTATCGTGACGGTGGCTCCCCCGCAACGCCCTCGAAAAGCTCCGGGTCCATCGCCGGCTGGGAGGGGTCTGCATGCAACACGGATACATCCCCCGTCGTTTCAAGCACCACGGCCCGAACCTCCTCCAAGCGCGTAACATTCGCTTCCCGAAGCTTCCCGAATAGGTCCTCACGCGTCACGCCCGTCTTCGCCAGGTTCTCCTCCAGGACATCCTGGCCCCGCATCAAAAACACCGGCTCGTTGTCCACCCACCCCTGTACCGTTGAAGAGCGCTGCCGGGCATACGCCGCGCCCATCTGCAACGCGAACAACGCTAGCAACCCCGCAAGGCCTTGCATCAACGGCGGGGACCCGGTCAACAACACGGTGGAAACGAGCGACCCGATCGCGACCGTCACCGCGAAATCGAACCCGCTCATCTTCGAGAAACTTCGCAAACCTGCCACGCGCGTAAGCACAACCAACGCGGCCCACACGATCACGGCGGAAACGACCACGAGCCCGATGGCTCCCCATGGAGCCCACAACCATTCCTGGATCATCAGGACCGCGAAGGTTCCCTGCTCGTATGGATGCCTCGCTAGGCGAACGCTGCGTCCTTCGTCAAATCAGGCGCATCGTCGCGAAGATCCTGCTCACGGAGTTTAACGACAGCGTCTCGGAAATCCTGACGCTTGACCCGGGTTCGATCGTTGCGGATCGCAAGCACGCCCGCCTCGGTGCACACCGCCTTGATGTCGGCACCGGTGACCTCCTCGCCGCACATCATGGCTAGCTCTTCGGGATCCACATCGTCGGCGATGTTCATCCCGCGCGTGTGCACTTGGAAAATCTCCGCGCGCGCATCCAAGTCCGGTTCAGGCCCCTCCAACCGCCGGTCGAAACGACCCGGTCGAAGAAGCGCGCTGTCCAGCATGTCGACGCGGTTCGTGGCGCCGATGATCTTCACATCGCCGCGGCTGTCGAACCCGTCCAACTCGCTAAGCAGCTGCATGAGGGTCCGCTGGACTTCTCGGTCCCCACTCGTCGAGGCCTGGTAGCGGGATGCGCCGATGGCGTCCAGTTCATCAATGAACACGATCGCAGGCGCCTTCTCCCGCGCCATCTCGAAGAGCTCCCGCACAAGGCGGGCCCCTTCCCCGATGTACTTCTGGACGAGTTCACTGGCGACGATGCGGATGAACACGGCATCGGTTTGTTGCGCAACGGCTTTCGCCATGAGCGTTTTCCCGGTTCCGGGAGGACCATACAAGAGGATCCCGGCCGGTGGCGCGATGCCCACCGCGTCGAACGCTTCCGGTTTGACAAGCGGAAGCTCAACAGCTTCCCGAAGCTCGCGCAGTTGCTCGTCGAGCCCTCCGATGTCTTCGTACGTCGTCGTTGGAGCTTCCACGAGCTCGGCCCCGTACACGTCGGGATCGGTTTCCTGTGGGAGCTGATTGACCACACTCATGGTCTGCTGGTTGAGCCCAACGCGGTCTCCGGGTTCAAGCTTGTCAGCGTCGACGAACT
>PWVY01000213.1 GCA_003561665.1 Thermoplasmata archaeon | reverse complement strand
CAAAGCCAACCCCGAAAACCTTCACGCGAAAGTCGACGCCATCCTCGACCGATACGGCGAAGCACCCGATGAACGTTCCACGAGGCAGAACCGATGACGAAAGGGAACGACACACGGATCCTGGAAGCTGCACGAAGCCAAGACCCCCACCAAGGCCTCGGCCTCGCCATCCACCAACACGCCACCTGGAGCCTTGAAAATGCAGCCCAAGGCGCAGCTTACGCGCAAGAAACGAAGCCCTCCACGTTCTACTCCCGATGGGGGAACCCCACCGTCCAACGCTTCGAGAACACGCTTGCAACCCTTGAACACGGAGAATCCGCCCTCGCGACTGCAAGCGGGATGGGCGCCATCGCCACAGCCCTCATCCATCACGGGCGACAACGAAGCAAACACGTCATCACCCAAACCAGCCTCTACAGCGCCACGCAAGAGCTCCTCACCGGGCCCCTTCGCGACTACGGCGTAGAAACCACCGCGCTCCATGCCAACGACACAGAAGCGTTCACAAACCACATCACCGACGAGACCTCCCTTGTGTACCTCGAAACCCCCAGCAACCCCCTCATGGACATCGCTGACATCCGAACCATCAGCGAGGCAACCCAGGACCACGATATCCCCCTCATCGTCGACAACACATTCGCCACGCCCATCAACCAGAACCCCCTCGCGGAAGGCGCAGACATCGTTCTCCACAGCACGACGAAAGCCATCGGAGGACACAGCGACGCGACAGGAGGAGCCCTCGTAGGCGACGAAGAGACGATCAACGAGCTTTGGAAGACGTACAAGATGCTCGGACCCACGATGGCACCCCAGACCGCCTTCCTGATGCATCGAGGCCTCAAGACGCTGGGCCTGCGTACCGAGCGCCAAAACGACAACGCGGCCACGCTCGCTCACACCCTCGATGAGCATCCCCACGTCGAGACCGTTCACCATCCAAGCCTCCCCACGCACCCGAACCATGCCGTCGCGAAGCGACAGATGAACGGATACGGGGGCATCATAAGCTTCGAGGTCAAGGGCGGATACGAAGCCGGAAAAGCGCTGCTGGAAAGCACGAACGTATGCATGCTTGGCGTCTCCCTGGGCGGAGTCGAGACGCTCATCCAGCACCCGGCCTCGATGACGCATGCACCCCTCTCGGAGAAGGACCGGCGCGAAGCCGGCATCAAGGACGGCTTGATCCGCGTTTCGTGCGGTATCGAGAACACGGAAGACCTCGTTTTGGACCTGGAGAACGCCCTCGCGGAGGCCACTTAACCCTCACGCGCACGGGCCCGGGCCGTTTCCCCTCAGCCTTATGGCACCATGCCCTTATGACCGGGTGGTCGCGATGCCGGACGTGATCCGCGCGCTTATCCCCGACGAGCCTGGAGCCCTAGCCAAACTGACCATGATCCTCGCCGAACGAGGCGTCCAAGTCAATGGGGTCAATCTACTCCCCAAAGGACGCAGCGGTGAGGCTCAGTTCCTTGTCAAAGATGGCAAGAAGGCCAAGAACATCCTAGACGAGGCAGGGTTCCAAGCCAGCGTCGACGATGTCCAACTGATCACCCTGTCGAACGAGCGAACCGCCCTGGCGGACGTATGTCAACGTCTTGCGAAGGCAGGCATCAACATCGAAGGCTGCTTTGGCACGACGTATGGGAAGCAAGGAACGTTCGTTCTCATGACGGACGACAACGTTGCGGCTCGTGACGTTTTGGACCTGGGCCTTTAACGGGCTTCCGCGTTCTTGGCGAACGACGCAAACGTTGAAGTACGCCGGCCATCAATCGGTCTTTTGTCATGGACGGGCTCCCCGGCCGATCGGGCTTTGCAAGAGACAAATGTGGGGTTGCCGGGATCGCTGCGCCCGAAGGCATAGCGCCTGCCCTCTATCAGATGCTTCGAGCGGTTCAGCACCGTGGACAAGAGTCCGCGGGCATCGCTACGTACGATGATGGCCTTCAAACCATCAAGGGCATGGGCCTCGTCGAGAACGTTTTCCAAGCCAAGGAGCTTGAACGTTTGACCGGGAAGGTCGGGTTGGGGCATACGAGGTACTCGACGACCGGGTCCTCGCGGTTGGAGAACGCTCACCCCGTGTGCGTTTCGAGCGCGGAGGGGTCCATCGCGCTTGGGCACAACGGGGACATCGTGAACAGTGATCAGATCCGAGCAAGCCTTCAGGAGAGCGGTTGGGCGTTCATCACGGAGAACGATAGCGAGGTCATCGTTCGCCTCTTCGCGAACCAGTTATCGAAAGCGGACTCGCCCGTCGCGGCGATGCGGAGCGTGATGGGGGAGATCGTGGGCGCGTACAGCCTTGTCTTGCTTGTTGGGGATAAGCTGTTGGCCGTTCGTGATCCTCGTGGCATCAAACCGTTGGCGTTGGGTAAGCTCCCGGACACGTACAATCCGGCGGGGACGCCTGCCAGCGAGGACGGGTACGGGGGCGGGTACGTGGTCGCGAGCGAGACGGTCGCGATCGAGGCGCTTGGGGGCAAGGTTGTGCGGGATGTGGAGCCGGGGGAGATCGTGGAGATTACGCCGACGATGATCGCTTCGCATCGAGGTCGTCCCAGCGAGGAGTTGGCTCATTGCATGTTCGAGTACGTGTACTTCTCGCGTGCGGATAGCGTGATTGATGGGCGTGAGGTGTACGATGTGCGGGTGCGGTTGGGTGAGCAGTTGGCGAAGGAGGCGCCGGTGGAGGCGGATGTGGTGGTGCCGGTTCCGGACTCGGGGCGGTCGCATGCGTTGGGGTTCGCGAGGGGGGGGGGGTTGCCGATGGCGGAGGGGTTGATGAAGAACCGTTACGTGCATCGGACGTTCATCATGCCTGATCAGGAGGATCGGGCGAGTGGTGTTCGGATCAAGTTGAACCCGGTGAAGAGCATCGTGGAGGGGAAGCGGGTTGTGTTGGTGGATGATAGCATTGTTCGTGGGACGACGATGAACCGTTTGGTGGAGATGTTGCGGGAGGCGGGGGCCCAGGAGGTTCATGTGCGCATTGGGTGTCCGCCGATCAAGGCGCCGTGTTACTTGGGCATCGATATGAACACGCGTGAGGAGTTGATCGCGGCGGATAAGAGCATGGATGAGATTCGGGATGTGGTGGGGGCGGATTCGTTGGCGTATGTGAGCATTGATGGGTTGGATATTGCGATCGATAAGGAGGGGGATAGCTTGTGTAAGGGGTGTTTGACGGGTCGGTACCCGGTGCCGGTGCCGGGGGAAGTGCATCGGAAGCAGCAGACGTTGTTCTGAGGGTGGGTCCGTGGGGTGGTGGTTCGTTTCCCTGAGGCTCAAATAGGGCGAGTTCGAGATGTGGGGTGGGGTCGTAAGGTCCCTTAGGT
>PWVY01000068.1 GCA_003561665.1 Thermoplasmata archaeon | reverse complement strand
TCGTCGACGTCCCCCCCAACAAGCTCCAAACCACCCTACAAGGCCTCACCGCCATGGGAACCCGCGGCGGCAACACCACCGCCCCCCACAAAAAACGCCTCTACGAAGCCTGCAACGACACCACAAGCACCGCGCAAGCCTGCCAAGCCGTCAACACCTTCCGCATCGAAGACGGGACCCTCCACGGCCACATGACCGACGGCATCGGCCTCATCAACGCCCTCCACGCCCACCAAGAACCCCTCAAAAACCGCCACATCCTCCTCATCGGTGCCGGAGGCACCGCGCACGCCACCGCGCACGCCCTCGCCAACGAGAACGCCAACCTCCACATCGCCAACCGAACCCCCAAAAAAGCACGAGATCTCGCCGACGCCGTCGGCGCCGAACACATCCCCCTCGAACCCGACGCAATCCAAAACACCACCCCCCAAGGCGCCCTCATCATCAACGCGACCCCCATCGACCCCCCCGTCCCCGACGACGTCCTCGAACACGCCACCGCGTTCGATGCCAACTACGGGGACCGAGCCACCTTCGCGAACCGCGCCCGACGCCTACAAGCCTCCACCATCGACGGGATCGCCCTCCTCGTGCACCAAGGCATCGAAAGCCTCGCCTACTGGCTCGACGAGGACATCCCACGCAACGTTCAACGCATCATGACGACGCACGCCCAAACCGGAGCCCTCGAACAACGCTACAGGAGGACCAACGTGTGAAGGGTGAAGCCACCGCGCACGGCGCCCTCACCGTCGTCAACGCCATCCCCACCAACCATGGAGCCGCCGTCGGACTAGAACTCGAAACACGCGCACGCGTCGACCTCGACCACGCCGAAGGCCCCATCCACGTCACCATCGAAGAAGACCCCCACGCGGACCCCACGCTCGCCAAAGCCAGCATACGCGCCGTCGCGAACGAGCTCGACACGACGCTCAGCGGGCACGTCCACACCACCAGCCAGATCCCCATCGCTCGCGGATTGAAAAGCTCCAGCACCGCCGCCAACGCGATCACGCTCGCCACCCTCAACGCCCTCAACACGACCCTTCCCCCCGAAGACGTGCTTCGACTCAGCATCACCGCAGCCCGCCAAGCCGGCGTGACCCTCACCGGCGCGCTCGATGACGCCGCCGCAAGCCTCCACGGAGGCCTCGTCATCACGAACAACGCCAAGGACCGTGTCGGGCATCGGGAACGCATTAACACCGACGACCACGTCCTCTGCCTGGTGCCCCCCGAAGAACGCTTCACCAACACGATCCATCCCAACGACCTCTCCCCCGCCAAGCCCATCACCCAACGAAGCCTCACCCTCGCCCGCGAGGGCGCCTGGCAACAAGCCCTCACCCTCAACGGTCTCGGCATCCAAGCCGCGCTTGGCCAAGGCAACGACCCCATCTACCGAGCCCTCCAAGCCGGCGCCAAAGCCGCCGGCGTCACCGGTACAGGACCCGCCATCGGAGCCCTCGCCCCACCCGGATCCCAAGCCCTCATTCGCCGCGCCTGGGAACCCTACACGCTCGAAGGTTCCGGCATCATTGAAACACGCCTCCGCGACGCTCAGGAGACCCCCACATGACCCTCACCGTGCACCCCACGAACGTTCAAGGCACCCTCCCCGCACCCCCCAGCAAAAGCATCACGCACCGCGCCCTCTTCGCCGCCCTCACCGCCAACGGCGGCACCATCACGCGCCCCCTCCTCAGCGCCGACACCCGCGCAAGCCTCGACGCCATCGAAACCCTCGGCGCCCAACACGTCACCACGCAACGCGAGATCACCGTCCGAGGAGGCCCCCCCACGGGCGGCGACATCGATGCGAAGAACAGCGGCACGACGCTCCGCTTCGCCACCGCCCAAGCCGCCCTAAGCCCCCAAACAAGCACACTCTCCGGAGACACCAGCCTCAACGAACGCCCCATGCAGGACCTCATCGACGCCCTCAACGAGCTCGGCGCAAACGCCACCTGCCAAACCGACGGCACCCCACCCATCACCGTCACGGGCCCTCTCGAAGGCAACCACGTCAAGGTTCCCGGGAACATCAGCAGCCAATACGCAAGCGCGCTCCTCCTCGCCGCACCCCGCATCGAAGGCGACCTCACCCTCACTATCGACGAGCCCATCCGCTCACGACCCTACATCGACCTTACCGTACGAATCCTCGAAACGATCGGCGTCACGGTCACGGAGAACCCAAAAGGAACCTTCCACGTCGAAGGATCCCCCCAACGCCGCTTGCGCACCGCCGTGCCTGGCGACTACAGCGGAGCCGCTTTCCCGCTCGTCGCAGGAGCCCTCACCAAAGGCCCCGTCACCGTCACGGATCTTGACCCTCATGCGGTGCAAGCCGATGCCCGCATCGAATCCCTTCTGGAACAGTTCGGCTGCACCGTCACGCGCAACGGGGACGCCGTAACCGTGAAGGGAGGCTCCTTGTCGGGAGCGAACGTGGATCTGGCCGATTCGCCGGATCTCTTCCCGGCGCTTTGCGTGCTCGCGGCAGGAAGCGAAGGCGAGACCGTGCTTGAGGGGGCTCCCCACTTACGGAACAAGGAGTCCGATCGCATCGATGCGATGGTGACCGGGTTGAACAGGTTGGGGGTGAGCGCTGAAGCGTTGGATGATGGTGCCCGGATCGAAGGGGGATCCGTGCAGGGGGGGCGCGTGGAGAGCCGGGATGATCATCGGATCCAGATGGCGTTCGCCGTTTTGGGGTTGATCGCGGAGGACCCCGTCACGATCGAGGGCGAGGTGGACGCGTACGAGGTAAGTTACCCAGGGTTCGTGGACGCCATGCGCGCGTTGGGTGCGCGCGTCGACGCGGTCAAGGAGGCGCCCGCGTGAACACGCTCGGGGAGGCCTACCGGGTATCGCTCGTGGGGGAGAGCCACGGGGATGTGGTGGGGGTTCTGGTGGATGGGGTTCCCAGTGGGGTCCCGTTCGGAGCTGAAGATGTGCAGCCGGCGTTGCTTCGTCGACGGCCGGGTCAAAGCGATGTGACGACGCCTCGAGATGAGGGGGATGTTTGCACGATCTTGTCGGGTACGAAGGATGGCGTCACGACGGGCGCGCCGGTGTTGGTTTTGATCCATAACGAGGACGTGGATTCGAGCAAGTACCACGTGTTCCAGACGACGCCTCGTCCCGGGCATGCGGACTTGACGGTTCGGGCGTTGTTCCAGGATCACAACGACTACCGAGGCGGGGGCATGTTCAGCGGTCGCTTGACGGCGGGGTTGGTGATGGCGGGAAGCTTGGCGGAGAAGTGGCTTGGCCCTCACGGGGTCCAGGTTGCGGCTCACGTTCAGCGCGTCGCGGATGTGGAAGCTGAGGGGGTGAGGA
>PWVY01000209.1 GCA_003561665.1 Thermoplasmata archaeon | reverse complement strand
GGCTTCGTGGTGGCCGTCGTGGCCGTGCGTGGTGGTTTGGAGGATGCGGCGGTCGTTCTGGGTGTGCCAGGCTTCGAGGAGGACGTGGGCGTGGTGGAGGGGTTCGCCGTGCGTTGTTTGGACGGTGTAGGTGAGGGGGGTGGGTTCGCCGGTGGTGGTTTGGTTGGGGATCTCGTGTTGAACGTTGGCGGGGATGAGGGGTTCGTTGTGGGCGGTGCCGTTGAAGGTCGCGGTGAGGGTGACGTCATTGTGGGGGATTTGGACGTTGACTTCGTAGGGGCCGGGTTGGAGCGTGGTGAGGTGGTATCGGTCGATGCCGTCGTAGTCGTGCCCGCTTGTGGGCGTGGTGGCAAGGAGGGGGGCGTTGTTTTGTTGGATGGTGAAGGCGGCGTTGTTGTGGTCGATGGGTTTGGCGTTCTCGTCGAGGAGGATCCACCCGAAGCGGTGGAGGTTGTCGGTGTACGTGTCGCCGTTGCTGGGGATCTCGTGCGTGATGTGCACGATGGGATCCGCGGTGTTCGTGGCTTTTTCTTGCGGGTCGTTGGGGGTCAGGGGGGTGGTTTCGGCGGTGGCGTGGGCGGTGAGGGCGAGGCCTGCTGCGGTGAGAGCGAGGAGGAGAAGGAGGCTTCGCGAGGTCGGCATCGTGCTCCAAGTCGCTGGGGGCGTACTAATAGGTTGGTGTGCGGGGGTTAGGCGTTGTCGCGTTGGCTTGCGGTCCAGGCGAGGGCGCCTCCGATGACGCCGAGGAGGGCGCCGAAGAAGAAGCCGCCTGTGGCGGGGAAGCTGAGGATGCTGCCGACGATGGCGAGGACGCCTTCGGCGCGGCCATCCCCCTCCCCTTCGGGTTCCATGCGGGCCCCGCTCCAGAGGACGAGGATCCCGCTTAGGATGCCAAGGGCGATGATCCAGCCAAAGTGGATGCCGGCGCGTTGGATGATCTCTTGGCCTACGGTGAACGCGCCGGCCCAGGCGACGCCTGCCAGCACCATCCCGAACAGGAGAAGGAGCAACGATGCGCCCAGGATCAACGCGCCTCCTGCGACGGTTAACGCGTAGGCCCAGGCTCGCAGTTGGGGATCCCGGGAGGGCATCAGCGTGCGTTAGCGATTGGCAGGGTTTGAACCTAGCGACGCTGTTCCTTCCTTGTTGGGCCCAAACGCTTTTCAAGCATCAACCCCACCATGGCGCATGCGTGGCTTGTTCGTCGCCATGGCCCTCGTAGTGGTCATGGCTGGATGCATCGGTTTGGGAGATGAGGTTGACAACGAAGAAAGCGCACAAGCGCTCACGGCGGACGTGAGCGATCCGGATAATGTGCTCGAAGAAGGCCCCATCGTTCTTGAGGAGACCTACTTCGGGAGCGTTCGAGGCGCGAACGCTGAAGTGTTCGTCATCAGCCCCGACCAGTTAAGCGAGATGCACCGCGAGTTCCACGTGTACCCGGACACGACCGCCATCGAGCTTGACCTCCACGCGACGGGGGAGCTTTACATGGTGCTCGAGGACCCTGATTGCGACGAGAGCGAGTGCCGTGAATGGGTCGAGACGGAGGATGGCAAGGCCGTGCACACCATCGAGGACCCCCTGGAAGGAACATGGGACATCATCTTCTTCATCCAGGAGCCCGGCGCAGCGTTCGGTGGCCCCTTCGTGGGCGAGATCGACTACTGGCTGGATCTTACACGCACACAGGATGTGCTTCACAAGACCGAGGAAGGCACGTACGATGGGGAAGTTCTCGCCATCCACGGCGGAGCCTTCCGCATCAGCCCCGACCAAGCCGGGGACGTGTACCGTGAACTATGGGTTCACAACGGCACCGAGACGCTCGAGCTTGAGATCGAAGCCGAGGAGGACGTGGCCGTCAGCGTGGGGCAAACGCTCCACCAGCGCGACCGGTTCAGCGAGGAGATCTACGAGACCGAAGACGGAGCCCTCACGCTCACGTACGAGGATCCCCAAGAAGGCGGATGGTACGTGATCTTCTTCCACGAAGAAGAAGGCCCCGGCGCGAGCATGATCCCCTACACGCTGGAAACGTTCAAACACCGCACCTAGCACGCGACCCACCGGGCCCGTTAGGTCTAAACCACCGCCCCCTCTACTCGCATCAGGATGACGCCTCCCCACGCTCGCCCTGACGGCGGCTTAAGCAGGAACGACTGGATCTTAGGCGCCATGCTTGGCGCCATCGTTCTCGTGGGAGGGCTTATCCTGCTTGGGGGCGAACCCGAACCCGGAGCGCCGGGCGAGCTTGAGCCCGTGGAAAGCATCACGCACCAAGAACGAGGCAACCACTTGCACGGGCTCGGGTACGACGAGGAAACGGATCGCCTCTACCTGGCCACGCATTACGGGCTCTTCCTCCTTGAGGACGCCATGAGTTCGGATCCGTCCTTGTACCAGGTCGGCGAAACGCGCGATGATTTGATGGGGTTCACGCTTCACCCAACGAACGGGAGCACGATGTGGGCCAGCGGGCACCCGGCCACGGGCGGGAACCTGGGCGTGATCCAAAGCACGCAACACGGGTTCAACTGGACGCACATCAGCGACGCGGACCCCCGAGGGCCCGTGGATTTCCACAGCATGACGGTTAGCTCCAAGGACCCTCGCGTGCTCGCCGGCGCGCACGCCGGGCAACTCTACGTCAGCCAGGACGGCGGTCACGAATGGTTCATCACAGGGGATGCTCCCCAAGGTGCCTGCTTTGGCGCCCCCTGCCTTCACCTAGACCCCAACGAGCCTGAACGCTTGTACGCAGGCACCCTGCAAGGCTTGCTCGTCAGCAACGATCTAGGCCAAAACTGGAACACGCTGCACGACGCGCAAACCGCGGCCATCGCGCAAAGCCCCGCGGACGGGACCCTCTACGCATTCCTAGCCGGTATTGGCCTCGCCGTGAGCACGGACGCGGGCGACACCTGGACCCCCTCCAACGAAGGCCTCGAGCTCAGCGATCGCGAAGTCGTGTTCACCATCGACCCCCACAGGGAAGACCCCAACATCCTGTTCCTCGCCACGACAGCCGATCAAGTGTACCGATCCACGGACGGCGCCGACTCGTGGGAACGCATCCTGCCCTGACGATGGTCACCCCCGTTCCAGACTCCCCTCGTCCCGATGTGTGAGCGTTTCCCAACAACCAAGTCCAAGAAATGCCTCAACCGCTCGGGGTTCAGGATGACGGACACGGCCGACGCGATGGAAACCCACGTCAAGATCGTCGCAATCCTCATGATCATCTGGGGAGCCCTCGCAGCCCTCTCCACGCTCGTCGTCCTCGGCGTCACCGGCGTCGGCGCCCAAGCCCAAATGCCCGGCTTCATGCAAGGCATGATGGGCGTCTTCGCCCTCCTCCTCGCAACCCTCGCCGTGCTCGCCATCACAGGCGGTTACGGATTGATCAACCGCAAAGACTGGGCCCGAACCCTCACGTTCATCGTCGCCATCCTCAGCCTCTTCAGCTTCCCCGTCGGCACCGCCTTCGGCATCTACACCCTCTGGGTCATGACCCGCACCGGCACCAAACGACTCCTCACCCCCCACCCCCCCCCCGGCGCCTAACCCCCCCCTGAGCCAAACCATACAACCCACCCAAAAACATCCCAACCCCCCATGCCCACGCGCACCCTTCCCCTCCTGGCCCTTTTCACGCTCCTCCTCGCAACCGGGACCGCCACCGCCACCTACCACGATGACGACCCCGACGACGAAGGCCCCACCGCCGCCTTCCAACACGATTGCAACCAACTCGACTGCCGCTTCGACGCATCCGAGAGCGAACCCGGCGATGCCCCCATCCAAACCATCGACTGGGACTTCGACGACAACAACACCGCCACCGGAGAAACCACCACGCACACCTACGACCAACCCGGCACCTACACCATCACCCTCACCCTCACCGACGAAAACAACCACCAAGACACCACCACGCGAACCATCACCATCGACGACACACCCCCCCTACGCGCCCAATTCACCCACGACTGCCAACACCTCACCTGCACCTTCAACGCCACCACAAGCCAACCCCAAGACCGCATCCAAACCTACGCATGGACCCTCGACGACGACACCCCCCACACCGGGCCAACGCTCACCCACACCTACGAAGCCACAGGCACCTACACCGTCACCCTCACCATCACCACCGACGACGGCGACACCGACAACGCCACCACGCAAGTCCACGCCCAAGACCCAGCGACCCCCACGCCACCTTCACCTACGACTGCCAAGAACAACAATGCACCTTCGACGCCACCGACAGCACCGGCGGCGAACACCCCATCCGAACCTACGCCTGGGACCTCGGCGATGGCACCACGGCCACCGGAGACTCCACCACGCACACCTACAACGAACCCGCCACGTACACCGTCACCCTCACCATCACCAACGAACAAGGCAACGCCACCAGCACCGAGCGCCTCATCTCCCTCCAAGAGCAACCCCAAGACCCCATCCCCGAACCTGACCCAACACCCCTCCCCCTCACCGCTCTCCTCGCCGCTCTCCTGACCGCCACCCTCACCCGCGCGCGGAGGTGACCCTACGGCCTCCACGAACCGCGTCTCCTACCTGCCTCGATCCATCAAAGGATGGGGCATGCTCATCCTCTTCATCGGGGTCTGCCAAGCCATCGGACCCCCACCGGCGCCCCTGGGGGTCTCCTCTCTTCTTTCAAATCTCCCTGACAACCCTCCACCCCGTTCGCTTATGCTTCGAACGGTTCGGAGCAAAGGCCCTACGTTCGGTTCCTTGATGTAACCCGGGCGCTGTCAACCCACAGCTGCCCGTCCAGGGGATGGGCCACCGGAGACGATCCATGGTCGACGACGTCACGATACTCTGCACAGGCGACATCCATCTTGGCCGACACCCCACCCGCATCCCAAGCGAGATCGACGGCCAACCCTTCTCCCCTCGAACCATCTGGCAACGAACCGTCCAAGCCGCCATCGACGAACCCGTCGACGCCGTCGTGATCACCGGCGACATCGTCGACCGAGAGAACCGTTACTTCGAAGCCTACGGCGCCTTCGAGAACGCAGCCAAAACCCTCGACGAAGCAGGCATCCCCCTCATCGTGGTCGGCGGGAACCACGACTTCGACGTTCTCCCCCGCATGATCCACGACCTCAACCTCGACCACCTCCACCTCCTCGGCGAGGACGGCTCCTGGGAACGCTGGACCCTCCACCGCGACGGGACACCCCTGGCCCACTTCGAAGGCTGGTCCTTCCCCAGCGAACACATCCTCTCAAGCCCCCTGGCCGACTACGATCTTGACCCGACAAGCGACGATGCCCCCGTGCTCGGCATCCTCCACGCCGATCTGGACACCCCCGAAAGCGACTACGCTCCCGTTCCCACCAGCGAACTCATCGATGCGCCGGTGGACGCCTGGCTTCTAGGCCACATCCACAAACCCACGATCCACCGCGAGAACGACCCGTTCATCTTCTACCCCGGATCACCTCAACCCTTAAGCCCCAAAGAGACCGGCCAGCACGGCCCCTGGATGCTCAACGCCACCGCCGCAGGCGACATCCAACCCCAACAACGACCCCTCGCTAGCATCCGATACGACACGCTCGATGTCGACGCTCAAGGCGCCAAAGACGCCA
The DNA here is from genome assembly GCA_003561665.1 of Thermoplasmata archaeon. Taxonomy (GTDB): domain Archaea; phylum Thermoplasmatota; class SW-10-69-26; order SW-10-69-26; family SW-10-69-26; genus PWVY01. Next base: position 6,971 of record PWVY01000209.1, on the reverse strand, counting down.
AAGCCATCCCTCCCAGAGTCTCGAAAACCCTCGAAGAGCACATCAAAGCCAACATCGACACCGGCCCCCTCGAACTCTACCTCCCCCGCATCCACCTCACCGGCCGCGCCCAAGGCCACGCCCAAATCCAACGCGCCCGCGACGAGCTCACCCACCAGCTCGCTCTCAAGATCGGGACCCTCCCCGTGCACGTCGAGAGCCTCGAGATCCACACCAAGCCCGCGGTCGACCTCCACGACCTCGCCCAAGGGAACACCCCCGTGGCTTCCCTGGCCCAGCTCTTGCTCGACCTGGAAAGCGGAGGGCCTGAAGCGTACGAGCAAGAACCCCTCGTCCAGGAGGCCATGGAAGCCATGCGCACCGCGCACGGAGCAAGCACGTACAACCTGCTCCGCCGCGAGGGCTGGACGGACCCCCCGGACCGAGAACAAGCCGCTGGGATGGTTAAACGTCAAGCACGGCTCCTGCTGGACACGCTCCTGGACCAAAAGGAGGAGCACGCATGACCTCGCAACTCGCCCTGGAGGAGATCCGCATCGTGCAAGCCCCCGGATTCGAGACCGGCGGCTTCACCCTCGACGATGTAAGCCCCGGCGTCAACATCATCCATGGCCCCAACGCATCCGGCAAGACCACCACCGCGCGAGCCATCCAAGATATCCTCTGGCCCAGCAAGGCCCGAAAACACGCCAGCATCCTAGGCCGGTTCTCGTTGGGAGAGGAAACCTGGCGCGTGGAGGTCGATCGTCAACGAGCCACGTACCAACGCGACGGTCAGGAGGCCACCGCGCCAAGCCTGCCGCCAGCCGACCAACGAGACCGCTACCACCTCTCCCTCCACGACCTTCTTCAAGAGGACACCCGTGACAGGTCCTTCGCGGAGGCCATCGCGCGAGAATCCTCCGGCGGTTACGACCTTGCGCAAGCCAAGGGAGCCCTCTCGTTCTCGAACGGCCCCACCTCCAGGAAGAAGAAAGAGGGGAAGAAGGCGGCCAAGGCCAACGAGCACTACCGCCAAGCCCAGACCGTCGTCAACGAGACTCGCGCCGCCGAGCAGTCCCTCCCTGAGATCGAACGCGAGCTCGAGAAGGCACGCCTGGCCCAGGCACGCCTGGATCTTCTGGATCGTGCCATCGACCACGCTAAGGCAAGCAGTACGCTTGAAGGCGCGAAGGCCAAGCTGGAGCCTTTCCCTGAGATCCTCAAGGACATTGACGGGGACGAGGCCGACACGGTCGAGGAACTGGACGCTCGCATCGAGGCGTGGGAACAAAAACGCAAGGAAGCCCAGGATGCGAAGAAGCGGGCCCACGATGATCTTGAAGAGGCTGCTCTTCCCAAGGATGGCATCCGGGAGGGGTTCATCCATCGCCTCAAAAAGCACCGGGACGAACTCTTGGAGCTCGAATCGAAGAAGCGAGACCACGAGGCGTCCTTTTCCGATGCGCTGGCTCGTCGAAGCAACGCTCAAAACGATGTGCCCATCGACGTCGAGGCGAAGGATCTGGAGGCGTTGAATCCGGTGGCCTGGGGGGAGCTTTCCGCCTTCGCCAAGGACGCCCAGCGAATCCACGCCGACCGGGAGGCCCACCAGGCCGCTGAGCGCTGGTTAGCCAGCAGCGATACGCCGGACGAGGACCTGGACACCCTCCGACGTGGACGCCAAGCGCTCGAGAACTGGCTTCAGGAACCCACACAAGCTCCCGCCCAAGACGAAGGCAGCCTTCGCACGCTCCTGATCCTTTCAACCCTCTTGGTGGCGGGGGCAGGAGCCGCGCTCGGGTTCCTCGTTCATCCTGCGTTCTACATCGGCATCCTGGCCGCAGGAGGCATCCTATGGCATGGGATCCAAGGAGAATCAAGCGAACCTCAAGCGGGGAACCCACGGGCCGTGCATCAGCGCACCGTCGAGCAGTTGGACATCGCTGCACCGGCCCGTTGGGAACCGGACGCCGTTCGGGCCCGCTTGAGCGAGATCCAAACAGCCATCGCGGAGCATAAGATCGAGGAGGAGCGCCGTCAACGCCTCGAAGCTCTTCGGGACGACGCTACGGCGCTGGAAGAGAACAGGCGCAAGATCGAAAAAGCTCGGGAAAACCTCCAGGAACGGTTCGGGGTCGCACCCGACACAACGGAGGTGGAGCTTTTCATGCTGGCCCAAGCGGTGAGCCGGTGGCAGCAGGCCCACGACGATGTCCAGGCGGCAAAGGAAAAAACCCAGGCGGTCGAAGAGCAGATCCAATCCGCCCGAGAGGATCTCATCAAGGACCTTGCATCCTATGGGTACAAGACCGTCACGGATGCGGCCCAGGCCACGGAGCACATCAGGGGTTTGGAGGTTCGTGCCAAGAAACACGACGACGCGAACGCGGACCTTGAGCGAGCACGGGCTACGATCAGGGAAGCCGACGAGAAGACCCAAGAGCTCTCCTCCAAGCGTGATGCGCTCTTCAACGAGATCGGTTTAGATCCTACCGAGCACGAGCGCTTGGTCGAGTTGTGCGAGATGGCTCCGGACTACAAGGAGGCCAAAGGGGCCGTCGACGATGCTAAACTCCTGCTCGACGAGAAGAAAGGACGCCTGCAGGAGGCCCCCGGGTATGAACCCGAACTGATGGGGAAGAGCGTGCCCGAGCTCGAGCAAGCAAAGCGCGAGGCCAAAGAGACCGCTGAACGATACGAAGACCTCCTCCAGGAGAAGAACACGATCGAGGGAGACATCAAGCGAGCCAAGAAAGCACACGCCGTAGAGGACGCGTTGGCCAACAAGGAGAGGGCATTGGACGCGCTTGAAGGCGTCCTGCTAGACGACTACGCGTCCATGGTGGGTCATGTGTTGGCCGAGCACGTTCGTGAAGCCACCAGCGGGGCCCGACAGTCCAAGGTCTTCGAACATGCCTCCGATGTGTTGGAGACCATCACGAACGACCGGTACAGGCTCGACCTGGAGGAGGACGGGACGGCGTTCCGAGCCTACGACACGGTCAAGCAGAAAGGCTTCGCGTTCGATGCGCTCTCCAGCGGAACCCGGCTCCAGGTCCTCTTATCCGTGAGGATCGCGTTCGTCGAGCACCAGGAGAAAGGCACGAAACTTCCTCTCGTTTTGGACGAGACCCTCGCCAACACGGACGACGCCAAGGCCCGGATCATCATCCGATCGACCATGAAGCTCGCCCAGGAGGGTCGCCAGATCTTCTACTTCACCGCGCAAGGCGACGAGGTCGCCAAGTGGCTGGCTGAACTCAAAGGATCTCCCGTCGACCACGCCGTCATCGACCTCGCTGAGGTGCAACAGCTCCCCGATCGCGTGACCATCCCAGACCTCTCCGAGATCCGCGTCCATACCCCAACGCCGCCGGATCCCGACGGCCACGACCATGCCTCCTACGGGGAAGAACTCGGCGTGGACCCGTTCAACCCCAGAGCAGGTGAGGGTTCCGCGCACCTGTGGTATCTGGTGGAGGACGTCGACCTGCTTCACCATCTCTTGTGCTTGGGCATCGAGCGCTGGGGACAACTGGACAATTTGATCGACCGCGGCGGCGGTGACCTGGTCACCGATGATCCCGACACGCTTGAGCATCTGCGCCGCCGGGGCTTTGCGCTTGGCGCTTTCGTGCGGGCCTGGAAGCAAGGCCGTGGCGTGCCCGTGGATCGTGCGGCCCTTGAGGCCAGCGGCGCCGTGAGCAGCACGTTCATCGACGAGGTCACCCAGCTTGCCCAGGAGGTCAACGGGGAGGCCAGCCGCGTCATCAAGGCGCTGCGCAAGGGGCGGGTTGACCGGTTCCGTCGGGGCAAGATGGACGAACTGGAAGCCTACTTCGAGGACAACGGCCACATCGACGCCGCTGAGCCCTTATCAGCCGAGCAGATCCGGTTGCGCGTGATGCAACGATTGAACGGGGCAGGCGTGCCCAGAGAGGAGGCTGGGGCTGAGGTTGACGCGCTCCTGGAACGCCTCTCCATGGGCGCACCCGCTGCGTTGAGGAGTGAGATGTCATGACCCGCGTCACGATCCATGGGGGCCTCAACGAGATCGGGGGCAACAAGATCCTCGTCGAGGCGAACCGTGCGAGCGTGCTTTTGGATTTCGGGAAGGCCTTCGGTTCAGAGGATCATTACTTCGACTTCCCGCTGTATGTTCCCCAAAGGCGGCTTGACTTGGTCCGATGCGGGATCCTCCCCGAGGTGCCGGGCCTCTATCAACAGGAAAACATCGAGGTCGAGTACGGAGAGGATGGGCCCAAGCGTGTGGTGGAGGGGCCCGACCCGGGGGCTCCTGTCGATGCCGTCTTGCTTAGCCATGGCCATCAGGACCATTGCGGGTATTTGGGGCTCCTTCGGCGGGACATCCCGGTGGTGACGAGCGATGTGACGCGCAGGTTCATGGGGCTGCGCGAGGAGCAACAGAGCACGAACTTCACGCACGTTGGAGGGTTCGATCATTTCGAACCTATCCAGGAGGGCGGACGGCGCGTGATCGAGGACATCGAGGCCTCGTATCATCCGGTGGACCATTCGATCGTAGGCGCTGGAGCTTTCATCCTGGATACCGGGGATGCCCGCATCGGTTTCACGGGGGATCTTCGCTTCCATGGGTATCGGGGGCACGAGACGGAAGCGTTCTTGGACGCGTTGGCGGCCGAGCACGTTGACGTTCTCTTGTGCGAGGGAACCCGCGTGACGGATGGGGACCCGTCGGTTCGCTGTTCGTTCTGCGACCAACCGGTCCCGGGCGGTGAGGAGGCCGAAACGCACGCGCTGGATAGCGAGCAAGCTGTTTTCGAACGGGCGTGCCAGATCGCGAACGAGAACGAGGGGCTTGTCCTCTACGATGGTTCACCCGCGGATCTGGACCGGGTGCGCACGCTTCACCGCGTCGCTGAAGCAACGGGCCGCCAACTCCTCGTGGGTCTGCGTCATGCGCACTTCTTGTTGAACCTCGACGAGCACGTGCCTGACCTTCCCGCGGTGGAGGATTTGGGACTGTATTTCCCTCGAGCGAAGCTCCGATCAAGCCTGAAGTTGTACGAAGAGGTTGTAGGCGAGCACGATGGAGCTTACGTGGAAACGTTCACCGGAAGCCGCTACGGATACCCAAGGGACCTCGTCGAGGACCCCCGCGTTGACGAAGGCGAGATCTATTGGGGCCCACACGGGCGCGAGGAGATCGTGAACAACGGGGACGCGTTCATCCTGTACACCACCAGCGGCATCCAGGCCATGATGCAGTTCAAGCCCCCGAACAAGAAGATGGATGGGGTGTACGTGTACGGGAAGGCTGAGCCGTTCAACGAGGAGATGGAGATCACGTTCGAGAAACTGGAGAACTGGGTGGACCTCTGCGGGCTTTCCTGGGGGTGGGCGCACACGAGCGGGCACGCGGGCAACGAGGGCATCCGGCGCGTAGTCGACGCCGCGGACCCGGACCTTTTGGTGCCCATCCACACGGAGACCGCGGACGTCATGGCGGGCTGGGTGGGCGAGGACCGATCCAAGACGTGGCCGATGGATACGAAGGGACCCGTGTCGTTCTCGGTGCCGTGATGGGGACCGTTACGGGCATGAGGGATGCACGCCTTCACGCGCGTTGCATCCTATGCCTGCGCCTCCTTACTTGTACCAGGTCCTCTCCGATCGTGAGGTCTTCACGACTGAGGAAGCGATCGATGCGCTTGATCAAACCCCTCGGCATGTGCGCCAGCAGCTTGACTTGATGGTCGAGCGTGGGTTCCTTGATCGTGTTCGTCCTGACCTTTTCGCGCTTGTGCCTCTTGATGAGCGCGAGGATCCTCCCCCTGCGGATCCGTACCTGGTTGCAAGCAAGTTGACCGAGCCGTACGTGGTCTCGTATCATTCGGCGCTTGAGGTTCATGACGTGGTGGATGAGGCGTTGGATGCGACGTACATTGTGACGCCGGCTCCGTTCGATGCGCTCGAGCACAGGGGGCATCGGTTCGTTCCTGTCGAGGCTGGCGAGGAGCGGGTTTTGGATGCTTCGCGTGAGGTGTTCGTGAAGGGTCAAGGGGTGAACGTGGCGAGCAGGGAGTGGACCGTGGTGGATTGCTTGGCGAGACCCGACTGGGCGGGGGGTGTTGGGCACGTGGTGGAGGCGTTGGGACGCTTTCGCTACGTGCGGGGGAGTGGATTGTTGAAGGCGTTAGGGTTGCTCGGTGAAGCGCATGTGTACAACAGGGTAGGCTTCCTTTTGGATGTGTACGCGGATCAGTGGACGCTTGGGGGGGAGCATAGGGAGGCGTTGATGGAGGGGTGCTCGGAGGAGGCGGTTGGTTTTGGGACGAGCATGGGGGAGGGGCGTTTTGTGGAGGCGTGGAACGTGTGGGTTCCTGAGGATGTTCTCGAGTAGCCTTGTTGTTGGGTGTTGATGACCTCGTGGAGGTTTTCAACGAGGACCGTGCTGGGGCTTCACGCCTGCTTGCATGGTCTCCACGCGTCTTGTCGTTTTGTTCTCGCTTGTGGCTAGCGCGTTGATCGCGGTGGCGAAGCTTTTTGCTTACCTTTTGACGGGGAATGTGAGCATGCTTAGCCAGGTGTACTACTCGCTGGGGGACATCGCGAACCAGGTTTTGTTGTTGTTGGGGTTCCGGTTAAGCGAGAAGGGGCCTTCGCGTCGGCATCCGTTTGGGCGTGGGAAGGAGCAGTATTTCTTCGCGTTCGTTGTGACCGTCCTGTTGTTCGGGGTGGCGGGGTTCGCGGCGGTTCGTGAGGGGATCACGGCAATCGGGGAGACTTTCGTGGATGTCGATGTGCGGGTGAATTACGTGGTGTTGAGCATCGCGTTGGTGTTCGAGTCGTTCGCGCTTTTCAAGTCGTATCAGGGGTTCGATCGGGAGCGTTCGGAGAAGGGGTTCGTGTCGTTGGTGGATACGTTTCGTCGTTCGAAGGATTCGTCGTTGTTGGCTGCGGCGACGGAGAACGCGGTCGCGGTGGTGGGGGTTCTCGTTGCGTTG
>PWVY01000281.1 GCA_003561665.1 Thermoplasmata archaeon | reverse complement strand
GCCGAAGGATGGGCCCGCGACGCCCAAATCGACCCCGAAGACATCCACATCGAACGAACCACCCTCCCCCTCCCCCCACACGAACCCACCGCGTACGCCGACGCCATCGCCAACTACGCCAACCAACACAACGCCGACCACGTCCTCCTCGCCCCAAGCGCCAGCCTCACCGACCAAGACATCCTCCTCGCCAGCCTCACCCAAGCCCTCAAAGCTCACGGCATCCGCGCCGAAGTCGCACCCGAACGCCGAGAACAACACCACCGAGAACTCCGCGTCCCCGGCACCCGCATCAGCTTCCTCCTGCTCTACACCGCCACCTTCCTCTTCTACATCATCGTCAGCGAATTCGGCGGAGCCTTCGCCCTCTTCACCGGCCTCCTCGTCGCCGGCATCGTCACCTTCATCTTCCACCGCGTCACCTTCACCCGCTCGCCCCCCCTCCCCGAAAGCATCGTCACCTTCGCCCGATGGATCCTCTACGCCCCCTACCTCCTCTACCAAATCATCAAAGCCAACCTCCAAGTCGCCTACCTTATCCTCCACCCCAACCTCCCCATCGACCCCCGCCTAGACCGCTACCGATCCAGCCTCGAAACCGACATCGCCCGCACAACCCTCGCCAACAGCATCACCCTCACCCCAGGGACCCTCAGCGTGGAAGTCCGCGGGAACATCTTCTACATCCACAGCCTCGTCCCTGACGCCGAAGCACGCGACCTCGCCATCGCCGTCACGTACGTCTTCCAAGGGCGCGAAGGCCTCGAACGCGCCGACCCGTGGGAACCCCTCGCAACGGACGAGGTGATCGTGGCATGACGCTCACCACGACCGCTCTTATGGCCTCGGCGATCATCCTCGCCGCCGTCGGCATCATCGCGCTTTACCGAGCCACCGTGGGCCCCACCACGCAAGACCGCGTCGTCGCCCTCAACGTCGTAGGAACCCACGCCGTCCTCGTCATCGCGCTTCTCGCAGCCGTCTTCGAAACGCACGAGATCATCGACATCGCCATCGTGTACGGGCTGCTCAACTTCCTCTTAGCCATCGCCATCGCCAAGTTCAGCATGGACCGAGGTGAGGTCCTTTGATGGACCTCCTCATCATCTTCCTCGCCGTAGGCGCCGCGTTCTTCGGCATCATCGCGGTCCTTGGCATCCTACGACTCCCCGATGTATACTCTCGAACACACGCAGCCGGCAAAGCCGAAACCCTCGCCTCCCTCCTGGCGATCACGGCAGCCGCGCTCGTCATCGGCTTCGACGTGGCCACGTTCAAACTCGTCTTCCTTCTCCTGTTCCTGTTCATGACGAGCCCCACCGCGGCCCACGCCATCGCGCGCGCCGCGATGGACCAAGGCATCCCTCCCTGGACGCCCGAAAGCGAAACGAACCCAAGCGAGGAAGGAGGCGATGACGCGTGAGCGTGGCAGGCTTAGAGTTCGCGCTCATCATCCTGATCCTCGTGAGCGCCGTCATCACGGCGATGCTCCGGGACACGCTAGCATCGATCATCGTGTTCGGCGCCTACAGCCTGGGCATGGCCATGCTCTGGGTCGTCTTCCGAGCACCGGACGTGGGCTTGACGGAAGCCGTCGTGGGGGCTGGCGTGATGACGCCCCTTTTGCTCTTGGCGATCACGAAGCTCGGTCGAGAAGATGTCGAGCGCGTCTTCGCCAAGATCCGTTGGGGCCCGTTGCTTGGCGTAAGCGTCCTTGTTGTTCTCCTGCTGTTGACGGTTCCCGCGCTTCCCGAGGTCGGTGATCCCGATTCGCCGACGAACACGCATGTGGCACCGTACTACATCGAGAATGCGTACGAAGAAACAGGCTTCGTGAACATCGTCACAGCGATTCTGGTCGGGTATCGCGGGTTGGATACGTTCGGTGAAGTCACCGTCGTGTTCGCTGCGCTCGTCTCCGTTTTGGCTGTTCTGCGCCGGGAGGAGCTCATATGAAACGACGGCCGTACCGTGAGAGCGTGATCGTGTACACGACGGTGCGCCTTCTGGCACCGTTCGTGCTCGCGTTCGGTTTGTTCATCACGCTTCATGGAGCCACGAGCCCCGGTGGGGGGTTCCAGGGCGGGGCCATCATGGCCGCGGTGTTCTTCATGCTCGCGTTCGCGTTCGGGTTCCACACCACGAGAGGATGGATGGGTGAGGCGCCCGTGAAATGGCTTGTCGGGGGCGGCTTGGCGCTGTTTGGGTTGATGGCGCTTGCTTCCTTGGCCTTGGAGGGATCCTTCTTGGATTATCACCCGTACGAGGCTCTCACCGGCATCGGCGTCAAGTACTGGGGCGAGATCGTGGAGGTCGCTATCGGTTTGGTCGTCAGCGGCGGGTTGGTGGGGTTGTTCTTCCTCGTCTGGGGCGGGATGGATCCCGAGGAACCGGGCCCAGGAAGCGAGGGCCCCGTGCCGGAGGAGGGTGAGGCCTCGTGATCGAGCTCTTGCTGGCGCGGTACGAATACGTGGCCGCGTTCCTGGTCCTGGGCATCGGGTTGTACCTGACGGTGGGGGACCGGAACCTCGTGAAGAAGGTCATCGGTCTGAACGTGTTCCAGACGGCCGTGTTCTTGTTCTTCATCGTGACGTCCCTGCGCGTGGGCGGTGTGGAACCGTTGTTGACGCTCGCGGAGGGCGTAGGGCCTTACGTGAACCCGCTTCCGCACGTGATCGTGCTTACCGCGATCGTTGTCGGCGTGAGCTTGAAAGCGGCGGGCCTCGCGTTGGTCGTGCGGATCCACGGGGAGTATGGGACGCTCAATGAGGACGTTGTGGAGGAGTTGATCGACGATGGGTGAGTTGGCGCTGTTGCTGGTTGTGCCCATCGTGGCGGCGGGCTTGATGGTGACCGTGAGGGAGCGCTGGTGGTCTCTTCGTCGCTTGGCGTTGGCTGTTTTGGGGTTGCAAGCGGCGTTGGCGGGGTGGCTTGCGTATCGTTCGGTGCAGTCGGCGTTGGGTCTTCGTCAGGTGTTGGGTGGCTTCACGGCGCCGTATGGGATCGAGATCGTGATGGATGGGGTCAGCATGCTCGTGGTTTTGCTGATCGCGGTCGTCTCTCTCGTGATCGTTTGGAACATCGAGGAGGGGGCGCGTTCGCCGTCGTTCTTCGCGCTCGTGATGCTCTTGGTGTCCGGTTTAACGGGTGTCGCGTTGGCGGGGGACTTGTTCAATTTGTACGTGTTCTTGGAGATCAGCGGGTTGGCGGTGTACGGGTTGGTCGCCAGCGGGCGTGGGGGGCGTGGCGCGTTCGCGGCGTTGAAGTACTTGATCGTGGGCACGGTGGGTGCGACGTTGTACCTGCTGGGTGTGGCGTACTTGTACGTGATGACGGGCACGCTGAACATGGCGGATATGGCG
>PWVY01000285.1 GCA_003561665.1 Thermoplasmata archaeon | reverse complement strand
GGTCCCCCCCAAGCTCTCCCCCGTCAGGATGACGCTGGAGACGCGCTCATCCGACTGGAAACCACGAGCGATCGCCGCCAAATCCAACCCTTCCAAGTACCCGCCCGTCGAGTGCAAATCCGATGAATGTCCGAACCCGCGAAGGTCCACAGCGCAAAGATGCGCCTCGGTGCGCTCGTACAAGCTCATGACCTTGTCCCGAGTGTTCGATGCATCCTTCGTGGCGAACGTTCCCGGGACGAAAACGATGAGCGGGGCCTTCCCCTCCCGCATCCCCACCCAACATCCCAACTCAGCGCCGGCATGAGCCGTCAGATGACTGTGAACGAAAGGTTCCGGGTAGGGTTGTGCCCGCATGATGAGATCGCGCCCCGTCTCCGTATTCAACGTCATGTAGTCCACGGCCGCACGGATCACGTGCCAAACGTACCGTGGCGTCGACTCGATGCGGCGCTCAGGCTCACCGAAGCCCGACTCTTCCTCGTCCTGAGAGGGCACACCACCTAATGGTGCCTCCATGCTTTTGAAGGGACGGGTTCCAGCGCAATCGTCCCCGCGACGCCCACGCCAACGCACACGACTCCCCGAGAACCCTTACCTCCCCCCTCCGCGACGATGCCTTCCATGGCCCCAAAAAGCCTCATCATCGCACTTGCGCTTGTGACCCTATCGATGCCGATCCAAGCCGCCATGCCCATGGCCTCCGAGGACATCGCCATCACGGCCGTCGTGCCCAACCACGCAACCGCCAACGGGGAAGAGCACACGATCGAACTGTACAACAGCGGCGCCCTCTCCATCGATCTGCACGGGTGGACCCTCACGAAGTTCAACCCCGGGCATGTGTTCGAGGACACCTGCACCATCGAGCTCGACGGCCCCCTGGCCCCACAACAAGTAGGAACATTCGACAACACGGACACCCGATCGATCTGCTACTGGAGCCCCGAGCAGGGACAACTGTTCCTTTACGACCCCAGCGGCCACCTCGTCTCTACCGTCAGCTGGGGCGATGAAGGCGATGATCACGCAGAAGCCATCCCTTCAGGCCACGCTCTTGAACGGTGCTTCCTCGTCAACCCGGACCAAGAACCCGCCCAGAACCCTTATTGGGCAAGCACACCCGAACCCCGGATTGGAGAACACAACGATCCCTGCCTTGAGTGACCGGGATCTCCCTCCCCTGGGGACTCTCCACCACGTTCCCAGGGGAAGGTTTTCTAACGATTGGTCGATGGGCATCCATGCCCTCCGCCCCATCGTTCGACCAAATCGAACCCCCGAACGGTTCAACGATCACGTACGAGAACGGCGAACTCAACGTCCCCGATGACCCCATCATCCCCATCATCCATGGGGACGGGATCGGGCAAGATGTCGGACCCGCAGCGCAGAAAGTCCTGCAAGCCGCTGCCAAAGCAACCGGCCGAGAGATCAACTGGATGCGCGTTTACGCCGGAGCCAGCGCGCGCGATCGCTACGACGGTGAGAACCTTCCCCAAGACACGGTCGACGCGATCAAACACTACCGCGTTGCCATCAAAGGCCCTCTCACGACGCCCGTCGGCGCAGGGTTCCGAAGCCTCAACGTCGCGCTACGGCAAACCCTGGACATGTACGCCAACGTCCGACCCACCTACCATCTTGAAGGCGTTCCCTCACCCGTCAAGAACCCGCAAGAGATGAACATGATCACGTTCCGTGAGAACACGGAGGACGTGTACTCGGGGATCGAATGGAAAGCAGGCACCGAGGACGTCGAGAAGGTCAAGAAGTTCCTTGTCGAAGAGATGGGTGTGGGGGAATCCCTCCATGATGGGCCCATCGGGATCGGCGTGAAACCCATCACCGAGTTCGGGACGAAACGGTTGGTCCGACGCGCCATCGATTACGCCCTCGAGAACGATCGCCAGACCGTGACCCTTGTCCACAAAGGCAACATCATGAAGTTCACCGAGGGCGCCTTCCGTGACTGGGGCTACGAGGTTGCCGAGGAAGAATACGGCGACGAGGTCATCACAGAGGATACGCTTTGGGAAGAGCGCGAGGGAGAACTCCCCGAGGATGCGGTGGTTGTGAATGACCGCATCGCGGACAACATGCTTCAGCAGATCCTTACGAGGACGGATCAATACGACGTCCTCGCAATGCCGAACCTGAACGGCGATTATCTTTCGGATGCATGCGGCGCCCAGATCGGGGGCCTTGGGATCGCTCCAGGTGCGAACATCGGGGACGGTCTTGTCCTTGCGGAACCTGTGCACGGGAGCGCTCCCAAGTACGCCGGTCAAGACAAGGTGAACCCCACGGCCCTGATCCTCAGCGGGCGTTTGATGTTCCAGCTTATGGGCTGGAACGACGCCGCGGACCTCGTGAAAGATTCCGTCGAGGCTCAGGTCGCAAGCGGTCGCGTTACGTACGATATCGAGCGCGGCATCGAGGGAGGCGTCAAGCTTGCGACGAGCGAATTCGCTGACGAGATCGTCAAGAGGATCAGCTCCTGACGAAGCCGCTTGATGCGTCACAAGCGTACCCGCTTCACAGTTCCATCGGATCCTCTTCAGAGACGCTGAAGGTGCAGGCGGCCGGGAAGGGTGTGGACTCTTCCAGGGGAGGCGTTAAAGGGTGGATTGGTCCTGGTCGTCTTCATGGGTCGAGAGGGTGGTTTGGATCTTGGTGCCGCCCCGAAGGGGGAAGGCCATTCCTTTGCGTGGTTCCAGGGACGGTTTGGGCGCTGGCTTTTGCCGGCCATCGTGGCTCAGTCGGTGCTGATCGGGGGCGGGTATGCTAGTGGTCGCGAGGTCGTGGAGTTCGGGGCGAAGTACGGGTCGATGGGGTGGATCGCGGTTCTGGCGATTTTCCTTGGGTTCACGATCGTGTCGATCCTCGTGTTCGAGTTTGCTCGCGTGATGCGCGAGTACGAGTACAAGGGGTTCATGCAGGGTTTGATCGGGCGAGGGTGGCCGGTGTTCGATGTGCTCTTCGTGGCGATGGCTGTGCTCGTGATCGCCGTGATGGCGAGCGCGGCGGGGAGCATCATGCGGGATACGCTGGGTATCCCCTACTTGGTGGGGGTGGGAGCGGTGGTCCTCTTGGTGGGGGTGTTGACGTACCAGGGGGCCAGCGTGATCGAGGCGTTTAAGAGCGTGGGGACGGCGGGGTTGTATGTGGGGTTTCTTTTCTTTGGCGTGTTCGTTATTGGTTACGGGTTCGAGGAGATCGTTGGCGTTTTCGAGCGGGGGGATACGGGGTATTTGGAGGATGCGACGGTGGGGGGCGTGTTGGGTTCGGGGGTTCTGTATGTGGGGTATAACTTGGTCTTGTACCCGGCGGTTTTGTTCACGCTGCATAGGCAGCGGGGGCCAAAGGATTCGGTGGCG
>PWVY01000178.1 GCA_003561665.1 Thermoplasmata archaeon | reverse complement strand
TCGATGGTGCCGGCGTCGTGGGGGGATCGCGCGGTGAGGGGGTCGTCTTGGTTTCGCAGGTGCTCGCGGTACGCGTGGGGTGTGACGCGTGTGTCCTGGTTGGCGTCCACGTTCCGTGGGAGGGGGGTGGGGGTTCAGGAACGTTCCGGTCTTTCACTGGAGGACGGTGGGACAAACGGCGCCGCCTTGCGTGACGTTGACGCGTGCGTTCTTGCTGATGCGGGTGTAGGCTCCGGCGAAGGCTCCGTCGATGATGAAGGGGTTGACGGTTTCGTTCATGCTTCGCGTCGTGATGCCTTCGTCTTCGAGGATCCAGTAGGGGGCTTGGGGGATGGGGACGAGTTCTTGGAGGACCCATGAGGCGTCGCTGATGTGCGTGTCGATGAGGGTGCCCCAGGCTTCGGTGGGGGTTTGGAAGCCGAGGTGGACGCCTTCCCCGCCGTACCCGGTGGCGGGTTTGAGCACGAAGCGGTCTTTCTCGGTGAGCGCGATGTCGCGGAGGTAGGCGTGTTTGCCTTGGTGCGTGATGCGGTCGTCTTGGAGGATGTACGTGGGGGGGATGTGCGCGTCGATGGCGTGGCGTTGTTCGGGGGTGAGGAGGGTTTGGACGTGGTCGTCGCGAAGCTCGGCGAGGGCGCGTTTGTCCCCGGCGAGGATGCTTCGGGGAGCGTTGACCATGCACACGGCGCCTTCTTCGTAGGCCGTGATGAGGTCTTTGGCGTCGGGTTCGTCGAGGAGTTCGTGGAGGATCACGCGTTTGTACACGAGGTCGACGGGTTCGTTTTGGAGGGTGAGCGTGTCGCCGTCGAGCTCGAATTCGCGTGGGTCGCAGAAGGTCGCGTTGAGCCCGTTGGCTTGGAGGTGTTGGAGGGTCAGATCGATGTCGCTTCGGGAGGCGACGTTGGCCCAGTCGGTGAGCACGATGCGGGGGTTGCGGGGGTGGTCGTTGTCGTGGCTCCATTGGGCGTAGGCGTCGAGGAGGGCGCGTTGGAGCTCGGGGAGGCGGGCGTCGATGCGGGAGGGTTTGGGGAGGTCGAGGTCGGGGTGGTGTCGGCGGGTGGATTGGTAGGATTCGTCGAGGAGGTCGGCGCGGGCGGCTCCGCCGGGGCTGTCGGTGTTGAATTCGAGGATGGTGAGGGTGTCGTCGTGGAGGAGCCCGTCGTAGCGTGCGATCTGCACGGCGTTGTCGTACCCGGGGTCGATGCGGGCCAGGCGGAGGGTTTGGGGGTCGATGGTTCGGGTGAAGGCGTCGGGTGTCTCGAGGAGGGTGTCGATGAGGGTTTCTTGGGCTTGGTGGAGGTGGTGGAGGGTTCGTGAGAGGCGGTGGTGGGTGCGTTGGGGGAGGATCTTGGGGTGGAGGGTGACGCGGTTGGGGGCGTGGTTGGGGAGGGCGTCGTGTTGGTCGAGGAGGTGTGCGAGGTGGTGGTGTGCCTCCAGCAGGCCGGGGGCGTCCGTGCGCGTGGGAGCGTGGGGTAGGCCTGGCTGGGGGGTGGTTTGCATGGCGCCCGCGTAGGGGTAGGTTGTAGATAACTGTAGGGTCCGCTAAACATTTCGTCGACCAGAGGGGCTAATCTGTAGCATAGGGCAATGGATGGGTCGATCTTTCCGGTGAGGGATCGGATTCCCCTGAGCGGGTATGAGCGGGGGAATCTTTAGCGGATACCACAAGAGGTTGTAGATAACCGGTAAGCTACCCCGGGGCAAGCCCTGGGGCTTTGTCCGTGTTCTCATCCTCTGGCGAGTGTGTATGTTGGAGCAGCTCGCGGAGAAGGATCTCGCTTGGAGTCATCGTTCCAGACGTTAGGGCCAGCTTACCGTGGCCCGCACCCCCCGGGAGCGTTTGCCCGTGGAGTGCAAGGTAGCGTAGCGCGATGTTCTTGGCGGCGTTGTAGTCCGCGTCGTTCTCGTACCCGCATGACCGGCAGTAGAATCGGCGCCCGTCCCGGTTGCCTTCCTCGGTGTACCCGCACCTAGAGCACGTTTCGCTCGTGTACGCGGCTGGGACCTGGTCCACGTGGATACCCTCTGCTTGGGCCTTGCATCTCGTAGAGCTGGTGGAACGGCCACGTGTGGTACTTCCTGGCGCGTGGCATGTGATCCCGGATGTGGGTGAGATCCTCGAACGCGATCACATCCACCCCGTTCTCGACGGCTTGGTCCACGATGCATCGGCTGACAACGTGCAAATGGTGCAGCGCGAACGTGATCAGGGTCTGCGGTGTCTGGGGCGGTCAATCCTCATGCACGGTGAAGGTGGGGACGAGGCCTCCGCCGTGGCTGACGTTGATGACGTTTTGGGGGCTGATGCGGGTGTAGGCTCCTGCGTAGGCTCCGTTGAACACGAAGGGGTTCACGTTCACGTTGACGGCTTCGAGTTCGATGTGTTCGTTGCGTGGTTGGGGGTAGAGGCCTTTGGGGATGGGGGCGAGGCGTTGGGCGACCCAGTTGCCGGTGTTGATGTGGTCGTCGAGGAGCTTGGCCCAGGTTTCCGGGTCGGTGTCGATGCCCAGGTGCACGTCTTGGCCGCCGTATCCTTTGGCGGGTTTGAGGACGAAGGCGTCTTGGTTGTCGAGGAGTAAATCGCGTAGGTTCACGCTGAGGCCTTCGATGGTGACGGTTTCGTCGTGGAGGATGGCGGTCCAGGGGACGTGTTCGTGCACGGCGCGTCGTTGGTGGGGCGTGAGGGATTCGAGCACGGTGGGGTCGGTGAGGGCACTCATGATCTTCTTGTTGCCAACGATGACGCTTCGTGGAGGGTTGAGCATGCAGATGGTGCCTGCTTTGTAGGCTTCTAGGAGGGGTCGTGCGCGTTCATCCTCAAGGAGTTCGTGCGTGATGACGCGTTTGTACACGATGTCGACGCGTTCGCCGTTGTGGATGAGTTCGTCACCGTCGAGTGTGAGATCTCGGGGGTCGGCGAAGGTGGCGTTGAGGCCGCGTTGTTGGAAGCGTTGAACCGTGATGTCGATGTCGGGGCGGGAGCCGACGGTGGGCCAGTCGGTGAGGATGATGTGGGGGTTCGAGGGGCGTTGGGGGTGGTCTTGGCGCCATTGGTTGTAGCAGTCGAGGAGGGTTTGTGCGAGGGGGTCGAGGTGGGGGGTGTGCGTGATGTGGGTGTTCTTGAGGAGGTGGGGGGTTTGTTGGAGGATTTGTTTGAAGGCTTCGTGGATGATGTCTCCGTACCCTGCGCCGCCGGGGCTGTCGGTGTTGAATTCGAGGAAGGAGAGGCTGTGGGGGGTGAGGAACCCGTCGAAGCGAGCGATCTGAACGGCGTCGTCGTACCCGGGGTCGATGCGGCAGAGGTCGAGTTCGTTGGGCGTGAGGTTCCAGGCATCTTGAAGGCGGGGGGTGTCAAGGAAGTGGTGCACGAACGTGTTGAGGGCGCCGGTGAGGT
>PWVY01000039.1 GCA_003561665.1 Thermoplasmata archaeon | reverse complement strand
GGTTGGCAAGTTCGATCCAGGTGCGTGGGTGGATCTTGGCGGGTCTTTTCGTGTCGATATCAAGGGTTCGTAAGGCTTCTTGGGCGCCTTGGATGGGGTCGAGGCTGTTTCTTAGCATCTTGCGTCGTTGTTGGAAGGCGGTGTCGATGAGTTCATGGAGGAGGGGCTCGTTTTTGGCTGGTTCGCGAGGTTTAGGGGTAAGGCGGACGGCGGCGCTTTCGACGTTCGGTGGGGGCGTGAACGCTCCAGGAGGGATGGTGAACACGAGCGTTGCGTCCGCTTCGAGTGCTGTTTTGATCGTAAGGCGTCCTGCGTGTTTGGTTCCAAGGGGGGCCGTCATGCGTTCGGCGAACTCTTTTTGAACGGTGAGGATGGCCCGTTCGAAGGGGTTTTCGAGGAGGTTGAAGAGGATGGGGCTGGAGGCTTGGTAGGGGATGTTGGCGACGAGTTTGTCGAAGGGGGGCCATGGGTGTTCGAGCGCGTCCGCGTGGATGATCGTCAGGCGTTCGTCGGGATCGTGGACCCGTTCGGGGAGCTTGCGGGCGAGGCGTTGGTCGATCTCGATGGCGGTCACGTTGGCTCCGGCGTCGATGAGGTGTTGGGTTAAATCGCCGCGACCAGGTCCGATCTCGAGGATGTGTTCGCCTACGGCGATGTCGGCTTCCTGCGTGATGCGTTCGAGGTAGTGGGCGTTTTCGAGGAAGTGTTGGCCCAGTCTCGTCATCGGGACGCCTCTTGGGGCCTGGAGGATTGTCAGCGTCGGTCCTCGCGTGGTGGCCGTGTGTAGACGTGGTATTTCTCGGATCCGTTGCGGATCTCTTTCTCGATGCGCTTGGCGATGATCTTCGAGGGTTTGTGGAGGCCAGGGACGCGCTCTTCGAGGTCTTCGAAGTCTTCGAAGGGTTGTTTGCGTCGTTCGTCGAGCACGGCCTTCATGAGTTTCTTCCCGAGGCCGGGTAGGAGTTCGAGGCTGTGCATGCGCGTGCTGATGGGTCCTCCCTCGTTGTAGACTTGGAGGAACCGTTTGGGGTCGTTCTCGACGATGTCCTGCAGGACGAAGGAGAGTTCGTTTTGGGCGTTGTGCGTCATCTCGTCGAGTTCAACGCGGCCTCGTACGCGATCGATCTTGTCGCGTTTGTCCGAGGCTTTCCCGACGTAGACGCGGTCCCCGATAAGGAGGTTCACCCCATCTTTGGGGATGAGTTCGAACAGGACGAAGTCTTCTTCGCCTACAGCGTAGGCTACGGGTCCCCGGCGGTCACGTTCGTCCGGGCGACCGCTGGGCAGGTAGTCGAGGATGTATGCATACTCCTCCATTTGAGGACCTCAGTTCAACGGTAATCGTCCACGATGCTCATAATCGTGTCGGCCTGTTCGTCTGTGAACGCTTGCCTATCCTCGCTGAACACGCTCTCCAACTCTTCGGTGGAGCGGGGGAGGATGTCCGCGACTTTGATGGCTTGCCTGAGCGAGACGCGTTCGAGCTCGGTGAGTGCGTCGATCAGTTCTTTTGCCCTTTCGGCGCTCCCGATTCGGTCGAACGCTTTGGCGTGTTCGAGGGAGAGGCGTTGCTCGTAGGAGAGTTCGCCTCGTTCGGCGCGTTCGCGTTCGAGGAGATGGTGGACCTCGGGGAGGCTGAGCATCTCTGCATCGTCGAGCTCGTTGGCCATGGTGTTCACTCCTGCTCGACGAGGTGTTCGGGGCCCACGATGAGGGTTTTGGGCTTGTTCCCGTCCTTGAATCGAACGATGAAGGCGCTGCCTTGTTTGCCTTGGACGGTGCCGGTGACTCCGTTGAATCGGGGGTGGGGCATGCCACTGTGGACGGCGCTGTTGATGCGCACGCTCACGGTGTCACCCTCGTTGAATTCGCGGAGGCTGTGTGTTACGGGGGGTTTCCCTTTCTCACGCGCGCTCTTGCGGAGGGTTTTCCGTGTGCGACTGCGCGGTCCTTTCGAGCTTTTCATTCGATCACTCCGTGCGAGGGGCGTGTTCGTCGAGCGTTTCGGGTTCTTCCACGCGCACTACGTCGAGTGCGGTGCAGGTGGCGGGTTCCCCGATGAGGCCTGCGAGCGAGGGTTCGGTTCGCTCGTTGTCTCCGCTTATGAG
Organism: Thermoplasmata archaeon; assembly: GCA_003561665.1. Lineage (GTDB taxonomy): Archaea > Thermoplasmatota > SW-10-69-26 > SW-10-69-26 > SW-10-69-26 > PWVY01. Next base: position 1,295 of record PWVY01000039.1, on the reverse strand, counting down.
CTCCTTCACGTAGAGCCCGGCGTCCCCTTGGATGAGGATGCGGGCGTGGCGTTCGTCGGGGCGTTCTTCGCGGAGGCGGCAGCGGATGACGTTCCGGTGCCGGACCTTGTCTGCGCGACGGTGGGACACCCTGGATGGGGTGCGCTGGGCCACCTCGGCACCTTCGAGGATACGGCAAGCCTTCTTAAGCGTTTCCGTGGGTGTGGGGGTGGCTAGTTGGACGGTGGCTTCGTACGTTTTGGAGCCTCGGTGGTTCTTGACGAGGGGCACGGCTTCCTTGTCGACGAAGCGTAGTCCTTCGATGTCGACGGCGGGTTTGGCCGTCGCGTTGATTTTTTCTTCGAGTTGGGTGGGATCGAAGCGGCGTCGTCGGGGGTTGGTGAGTTCGAGGACGAAGGGGCGTCCGGTGCCGAGCATGAGCGCGTCGACGTCTTCGCGACCGGCGCCGTGGAAGGTAGCGTCTTCGGCTTCGGCGTGGGGGATGGCGGGTGCGGCGATGAGTTCTTCCACGCTGAGAAGGTATGTGCGGCCGCTTCCTTGGCAGTCGGTGCATCCTGTGCCTTGGCAGCGCCGGCAGGGCCATCGGGTTTGAGGGATATCGCGGGCGTGTTTCCGGTATCGTCCGTAGAGGAAGAGGGGTGCGATGTCGAGGTCGACGTGGTCGAAGGTGGTATCGAGGATGGCGGCAACGTCGGGTGCGTCGAGGTCGACGTTCCATCCGTGGCGTTGTTCGAGGCGTTTGCCGATCTCGCGGTTGATCTCGGTTCCGAGGGGTTCGGTTTCTTCGGCTCCGATGGCTTCGTAGACGGCTTGTTGGCGTGTGAGGGTGCTTGCCTCGATGCGTGTGCCGACGAGGAACGTGTCGAACTCGATGGCTTCGAGAGCGTCTTCGACGATGGTTGTCATGGGTTCGATGCGCCCGAGGAGCCCCTCGCAGACGTGGCAGTCTGCGGGCGGGATGGTTTCGAGGTCCCATCGTTGGGCGAGGATGCGGCCGCGTTCGTCGTTTCCGTACCCGTAATCGACGCGGGCGAAGCATCGGCCCAGGCAGTTCTCGCAGAGGCCAAAGCGGGCTGCGGCTTGAGCGGTTTCGGCGTGGGAGGGGTCCTCGAGGTCGCTCACGAGGCCTCACACCGGGTTCGGGTACTTGGTGTTTGATGCTGGAGGGGGGGCGTAATTCGTAAACGGGGCGAGGTTGTTCGGGGGGTGATGCCAGCCAAGCATGTGTTCGTGTCAGGGAAGGTGCAGGGTGTGTATTTCCGGGCGTCGACGAAGAAGAAGGCCGAAGAGGTGGG
>PWVY01000168.1 GCA_003561665.1 Thermoplasmata archaeon | reverse complement strand
GTGGCGGGCCGCGTGGGGGGGGCGTGGTTGTACACCGTGGAGGGATTATTCGTCCTCTTCTTCGGTGATGGCTGCCACGAGCGCGCCTTTCGCGTTGCTGGTGAGCGGGTTCTGGGCGCGTCGGACGCTTCCGATATCGAAGGGGAGATCCGCGTCGCGTAGCTTCTTCTTGAAGTGCGTGCTGAACCCGTTGGGGCTGCTGGTACCGCCAGCGAGGACGACGGGGAGGTCGAGGTCTTCCTCGATGTCGGCTTCCACGATCTGGTTGGCGATCTGGTCGATCACGTACTCCATGTGCGCATCGTGGTAGATGGCAAGAGCGCCAGCGATGTCACCGGTGGCGGTCTCGAAGTCCATCTTGAAGTCGTCTTCTTTCGCGCGCGTGATCCGATCCACGGGCTCGCCGGTGCTGTTGGCGGCCTGCTTGTCGATCCAGTCCCCACCGCGGGCGACGCTGAACTGGAGAACAGGCACAGCGTAGTAGGAAAGGCACACGTTCGTCATGCCGGCCCCGAAGCTGATGCCAAGACCGGTGAAGTTGTTGTCCGACAACTCGCTGTAGATCGTGGCCATACCCTCGTTGATGGGGTGCGCGTTGTACCCGGCTTCTTCAACGAGCGCCTGCACCGTTTTCTGATGGTACAGCGTGTCCAAATCCGAGTCCACGGGGTTCGCGGGGCAGACAAAGTAGGCATGTTCTTCACCTTCGTTATCAGGTTCGCCCAGCACGCGCTCGATCATCAACCGGATCATGGGGATGGCCCATTTCTCCTTCCTGGAGAGGATCCCTTCCGTCATGGGACGGCGGGTCTCTTTGTTGAAGATGTTCGCGAAGTTCAAAGCGTCCTCGCCGACGATGAACACGCGTTCGCCCTTCCGTATGTAAAGGACGTCGCTGCGTGAGAGCATCTTCTCGGCGATGTCGCTGTAGTCAATCTCAACGAACGAGTTCCGTTGGCGCTTAAGCACCGTTTGGTCCCCGCTTCGCTGCGCGGACTGAATGTTCATGGTTCCGACGTCAAGTCCTCGTGCCACAGTTATCACCACACCAGCTGCGCCGGCCCGGCCCCCACGAACCGAACCGAGGGGGGCATCGCGCCGTGCAGCGGACGTGCTCCAAGCCTCTCCTACTCCTACGCTTAAACTGTGGGGGTAGTCCCATGTCGGGAGCTAGCCCAACGGTCATATACTGCGGGTTGTGAGATTCGTTGTCCGATGCCCGAAGGAGAGGCCCCGCTCGTTCGCCGGTGGTTCGAAACCATCAACCCAGAAGCCAGTGACCAGCGGATGGCCCTCGCGTTCGCCACGCTCGTTGGAGGCGCCGTGCTCGCCATCGCAGGCGTCGCGATCGTTGCAGCAAGCGACTTCGTGCTCGCGCGCCCCTCATGGCTTCGCGGCCTTGGGTTCGGATCCGCCGCGGCCGGGCTCCCCCTGTTCCTCTCCGGCCTGGCCATGGCGCTTCCCAACCGTTGGTGGGAACGCGCGCTCATCGCATGCGGCCTCTTGTTCACCATGGGCGCCGTGGGCCTCTTCGCGTACCTCTACCCCCACCAATGGCACGTCACCGTGCACACACCCAACGGGTACGCCATCGGCGCATACCTGCTAGGCGTGACCATGATCAGCGCCGGAACCGCAGGCGCGCTTGGAACGTACCTTACCGAGCGCGTACGCGGAGAACAACAACACGCCCGTGCCGACAAACAGCGCGAGTACTCAGACGAGGAGATCCGCGCGGACATGCGATGGGCCGAGAAGCAAGGATGGACCTGGGGTGGCATCCGCAAAGACAAGGTCGACGTTGAACTCAAACTCAAAGAGGACATCGACCCCCTCGCCATCAGCGGGAACCTCGGCGCTAAACTCCTTGAAGAGCACGAGACCACCGAAGACGCCGTGCGCGCTGCGTCATCGCTCACCGGCCTGAAAGGCATCCAGCCCACGCGCACCGACCAAGACGACCTCGCCGCTCAAGTCGGGGACCTCAAAGCGCTGCGAGAGCAGAAGCGGCGCCATCGAGAGGCACAACGCCAATCGTGGTCCTGGCGCCTTAGCCACCCGATCGAATGGTTACGCGGCGACTAGGCACGTGACGATTTCACGCGATGAGGGCCTCTGGCATCCGACAGGGTTTTCTACGACCGCTCGGTACGGGCCCCTGCTTGGGCCGGTAGCCTAGCCTGGATAAGGCGACAGCCTTCGGAGCTGTAGACCAGGGGTTCGAATCCCTTCCGGCCCGTGACGGTTCTCTGGAGGGCGCCCGGGGGGTAACCCCCGGGTTTTCGTCTCCATCGAACATTTAGACCTCCGAATAGAACCGTGGCATTTGGAACTCTTCCCCGATTCTCGCGCGGGTTTTGGCCTTGTCGAGGTAGTGTTCTTCCACGGTCGCGACCGTGTCGCCCAACCGTTGGGCGACGACGTAGATGTTGAAGTCGGTCGCGATCAACAGTTGCGTGGCGAACCAGCGCCGCATCGTGTACGGTTTGAAGGAGGGCCAGATCCGCTTGCCGATCGCGGAGAGGTTCTGGCGGAACTTCATGGGCGCGGGGCGTTCGCCGTGCGCGTTGAGGAAGAACGCGTCGGTTTTCCCTCGGTCGACCCGGGGCCGGTGGTTGTCGAGGTAGTTCTTGAGGCTCTTGCTGTTGGGGCTTGAGATGATGAACCCCTCGACGGGCTCCAAATCGCGGCGTTTGTTGCCCTTCTTCTTCTCGGTGATCGTGACCCGTTGCGCGTCGAAGTCGACGTCGTCGACGTCCAGCGCGATGATCTCCGAGGGTGGGCGCACGCCGGTGTGGAAGCCGAAGTGGAAGACGTGTGCGTACAGGGCGCGCAGGTAGGGATCTTCCACGCCGTAGGCCTTCTCGTCGAGCCAGAACCGGGATACCTCGTCGTCTGGCGGTAGGTGCCATGTGGGGTTGGGTTCCGGGAACTGGCTTTTCAGGCTCTCCCAGACATCGATGCCCAGGAACTTGAGCAGGCTCTTGGTGGCCTTCCGGTAGTGGTTGAGGGTGGTTCCTGGGGTGCCGCTTGCGCGGCGTTCGTAGACGTGCTCAAGGTAGCTGTCCTCGTTGGGGGGCCGGAGTTCGACGGGCAGGTCGTCGTGGTCCTCCAGGAAGCGGACGTAGCGAATCCGGTTCTTGGCGGTGGAGACCGCGAGGCCGTGGTCTGCGACCATGTGCTTGCGGAAGTCCCGGTAGGTCCACTCGACGTGCTTTGGGTCGTTCTCGCCTAGATTGTTGACGCCGTCGAGGTCGATCAGGCCGGCCTCTTGGAGCTTGAGCAGCGTCTCGATGTCGTCGTTCGAGAGTTCGAGGTTGACGGAAGCGTTCTGGGGGGCGTTTGAGGAATCTCTCTGGGTCAGGTCTTCATGGCTTTCTTGCACCTCCGTGGCCCCTGGCGTGGGTTGTGTGTTGG
>PWVY01000308.1 GCA_003561665.1 Thermoplasmata archaeon | reverse complement strand
GGACGGCTTCCTCCAGGTTGTCTTTAGTTTGGATCGTTGCTCCGCGTTCTTGGGCTTCATCCTTGAGGTCTTGGGGAAGGTCGAATTCGGCAGCGGGAGGAGCTAGGAGGAGGTTGGCTCCGTAGAGCCCGAGGGCAAGGACGAGGCTGTGGACGGTTCGTCCGTATCGGAGGTCTCCACTGAGGACGACGCGGACATCGTCGAGGTCTCCGTTGTTTTTCCGGATGGTGTACAGGTCGGTGAGGGTCTGGGTGGGGTGTTCGCCGGCACCATCGCCAGCGTTGATGATTGGGACGGTGGCGAATCGGGAGCCCAGGCGGGCGCTCCCTTCCCGAGGGTGGCGAAGGACGATCGCGTCTGCGTACCCGCTGATGACGCGAACGGTGTCTGCGAGGCTTTCGCCCTTCGCGGCGCTTGTCGCGCTGGCTTCAGTCACGCTGATGGTGCTGCCGCCCAGGCGTTCTATGGCGCTCTCGAAGGAGAGGCGGGTTCGGGTGGATGGTTCGTAGAATAGGGTTGCAAGGACTTTGTTGTTGGCAAGGTCTTGGTCCTCGTCAGCGTTGAGCTTTTTCTCCTGTCGTTGAGCCTTGTCGAGAAGGTTATCGATATTCTCCCTGTTGAGATCTCGTACGCTGACGAGGTCCCGGGGCTGTCCCTGTTGGTCGGGACCTTCAAGAGTGGCCATGGGGCGCGAAAGGACCTTGCCCTAAAGAGGTTGTCCACTGGCGTGCTGTTTTCGGTAACGGCCTTAGGCATGGGGCTGGTTGGTGGGCTTGATGGCAACCCCGAGGAAGAAGCTTGACGTGTTGGAGGAAACCGCAAAGGAGCGCGAGCTGACACCGGTGTCGTGGTGGATCGGTGAACATCATCATGACCGCGTCCGGGATGCGCTTGAGGGCGAGGGTTCGCAGGTGGAGGTTCAGGGCGGTCGTCTGACACGGGTCCGAGGTTTGGAGGTTAAGGTGCTTTCCGAGTCCCCGATGCGGTTTGCTTTATGGTGCAAGGAGGGCGTCCTGGACCTTTGAGGTGGGTCACTGTTCTTCGCGGACGAAGGGTACGCCCGTTCGGTCGTTGACGCCGACCTCGTAACCGTCCGGTAAATCGGTGGGGGAGGCATCTTCGGGCGGGTTGCGTGCGAAGAAGTATAGGTCTCGCGGTTCTCCAGCGCCGGTTTCGACGACTTTGTGGTAGAGGGTGTAGGGGCCGTGGGTGTAGCCTTCTCGGCTGGGCGGTTCCTCTTCGATGGCCCCGCCAAGCGCGTCGGTGGGTTCTTGCTCAGTGACCGGGTCCTCCTCGTGGCCTGGCGGCGTGGGCCATTCGGGTTCCGCTTGGGCTTCCTTTAGGTCCTCTTCGGGGGGATCGCTACGTTCATCACCTTCGGCTGTTTCCTCTGGGGGTTCTGGTTCTTCAGGTTCTGCGAGTTCGAACTCTACTTCCTCGAAAAGAAGGTCGTCTTCGGGTTCTGCATCTTCGAACGTGATGGGCTGTTCTTGTTCCTCTTCCGCTTCGTCCCATAGGTCTTCGAAGGTCTCTTCTTCGATGGTTTCCGGTTCAGGTTGAGGGCTGTCTTCGGGTTCTTCCCAGCCTTCTTCGAACCAGTCGTCAGCGGGGTCCTCCGTAGCGTCGGTAGGTTCTTCTTGAGCCGGTTCGTCTTCGAGGAGGCTTTCCCAGAACTCATCGTCTTCCGTGGCTTGTTCGGGTTCGGCTTCGGCAAGGACTTCCTCTTCTGGTGTATCGAGATCCTCGTCTTCGGTGTCCTCTTCTGCCTCATCTTCGAAGAGATCGTCGCTGAAGAGGTCCTCCATCTCGTCTTCGTCTTGGAGGTCTTCGTCGTCAGCCTCATGGTCCTCGAACAGGTCGTCGTCGAGATCGTCTTCGATTCCGTCGAGGTCAAGGGCGTCTTCCTCGGGTGTTGGGGATTGAGCTGGTTCTGGTTCGACCGTGAGGATCCATTCGCCTTCAATGGAGCCGGTGGGGGGTGCTACGACGGTGAACTCATTGAGCACATCGAAGGGGTGTGCTTCGGTGTCGATGCCCGGGTCGTGACCGTTGTTTTCATCGGGCCAGGCGGCATGTTCGTCGCTTTCGCTTCGTTGCGCGGCGTGAGCGAGGGTTTGTCGCGCGATCTCCCCGTCGGGGTCCTCTTGGGTTTCTTGGTCTTCGTCCGGTTCTTCCTCTTCTTCCTCTTCTTGCGTCGTGGGTGTTTCCGCGAGCACAACTTCGATGGGAGGCATTTCAGGTGTTTCTTGGTCCGATGGTTCGTCTTCTTCGTCGGCTTTAGTGGGTTCGTTTTTGGCTTCTTGGAGGATGACCTCGATGGGGCGTGGGCTGGGGTCCTCGGTGGCCGGTTCCTCGATGGAGTCTCCATCAGGTGTGGGTTCGTCGACGTCGTCCACGTCTTCCTGTGGTTGGGTGTCCGTGGAGTCGTCTCCGGTCGACCCTTGTTCCTCGTCGAGGGCTTCAACGTCCTCTTGTTGGGATGGAGCCCAAGGTGGGGTTTCGTCTTCAACCTCCTCGATGACGATTCGGTCAAGGCGATCGTCGATGGAGGCGAGGAGGGCTTGGTCTTCTTCCTCGGCGAGTTCACGTAGGACATCTTCGGGGACGTAGTCAAGGGCCTGGCGAACCAGGTCGAGCTCGTCTTTCCGCGTGTCCTCGTCCGGGTCAGGGTGGGAGCTAGTCAATGAGAACGCCCCGTTGGCTCGCATCTACCTACTGTCTGGGTTTAAGAATTGCGCTAAGCGGCCCGTCGTTTTGGGGGAGATCCGTCGGATATGCGGCCGCCGGGATTTGAACCCGGGCCGAGGGCTTGGAAGGCCCTAGTCCTACCAATTAGACCACGGCCGCGTGGAGAGGGCGGGCGAGCTGAACCTGTGGATTCCGCGTGATAGGTCAACCATACTTAAGCTCTCAGCTTCGATGTGCGGTGGAAGGGTCGAGATGACGTGTCGAACCCGGATGTTGTCTGACATGGTGTCTGACATGGGGCGCGGTGTCTGACGAGGTGTCTGACGCTGGGCGTCGTTGTCTGACGGTGGAATCGACAAGATCGTGGGGCTTCCGACGGGAGCTGTTAGGTGAGATGGTTTACAGGATAAGGGTTCTATCTTCACTTCTTCCCTGTTATGGGCCTGGGGGTCCGATGAGGAAGCAAAACGCTTATATTGGTTTGGCGTGCATGCAGTTGTCAGACAATGTCTGACGAGGGATGTCGGTTGGCATATGACGGCGGACACGGGGTGCCACGATGGTACCGCGCACACGCCGGTCGTATGTCGTACCGACGCTCGTCCGACAAACGTCTGACGCAGACACCAACGACCGAACCGAGGGCTTGAACATGGGAACCGATACACAACGGATCACGGTCCGCGTGCCCGTCCGCGATGTCGACATCATGGACGCGCTCGTGGAAGCCG
>PWVY01000054.1 GCA_003561665.1 Thermoplasmata archaeon | reverse complement strand
CTGGGCTTGGAGCCGATAGGAGGCCTCTGTAGGGGCTGCCATGACGCATGCTCAATGGCATCGTGCAGATAAACGATATGTAACTAATAGACTATGCTTAGTGACATGGAAGTCGCTGTTGATCTGCTTGAGCGCTTGGGGTTGACCGCTTACGAGGCGAAGACCTACGTGGGACTGGTCGGGCTTGGACCCTCGGGAGCGTCGGAGATCTCGGAGGCCTCGGGCGTGCCGAGGACGCGCGTCTATAGCGTTCTGGCGGACCTGGAAGACCGTGGATGGGTCGAGGCTCGCGGCGGTCGGCCCAAGACGTTCGTCCCCGAGCGCCCCAGTGCATGCCTGGGTCGGCTCCAGGAGAACCTCGAAGAGGAGATCGAGTCGACGGTTCCCATGTTGGAGGCTCAATACGAGGAAGAGGCCACCCAGTTCGGGGGCCCGATTTGGTTGCTTGAAACAGCCAAGGCGCTTGGGGAGAGAACCGTGGAGATGGTTCAGGCGGCCAAGACGGATGTCCTCCTTGTCGCGAGTTTCGAGCTCCCATGCGATGGTCGCAGGTTGGAGGATGCTTTGCAGAACGCGATCGAGCGCGGGGCTAGGGTGCGCGCCGTGGCCCCGGCCCCCGAGCTCGTTGCTCGCTACATCCGAAAGGGTGTCGACGCGCGTGTTGGATGGGTCCCCCCGCGCCTTCTCTTCGTGGACGAGCGCCAAACCTTGGTCGGCTTCGAAGGGAGATCCTCGAACGGGGGAGGTAACCCGACGGGGGTCTGGGTGCCTGCTCCCAGGTTCGCCAAGCATGTGGAACCCGTCCGTGAGCAGGTTTGGAGCTCGGGCCAGCCTCTCGACGCAAGCAACGTGGAGGAGACCTAGTTCGACTCCACGCTGTAGTGGAGTTCGACGAGGCCGTTTGAAAACGGCTTGGCTTCGAGGAGGTCGAGGCGTCGTTGGGTGTCGGTGTCTTCGAAGAGGGGGATGCCGTTGCCGAGGAGGACGGGCGCGATCGTCAAGCGGATCTCGTCGAGTTCATCGGCCTTGAGGAACGATCGTGCAACCTTGGAGCCTCCGACGATCCAGACGTGATCGTGCTCGTGGCGTAGGCGTTCGGCAAGGTGCTCGACCGGGCCTTCTACGCGTTCGATGTGCTCGTGTTCGAGGGGGAGCTCTCGCCTGGTGAGGACGTAGGCTGGTTTCTCTTGGTAGGGCCAATCGCCGAAGCTGAGGATTTGTTCGTACGTGGTGGATCCCATCACGAGCGCGTCGACGGTTTCGAAGAACGCCTCGTACCCGTCGGGGTCCTGCGGGGTTGGTTCTGTTTCGAAGGGTTCCAGCCAATCCACGCCTCCGTTGGGGTCGGCGATGTACCCGTCGAGGCTTGTGGCGATGTACAAGGTGAGCTTCCCGGTGTCCACGGGAAAGGACACCGTTGCTGTTGGCTTGAAAGGCCCGGTCGTCTCCTCTGCGCGGCAAAGAATGGCAAAGAAGATGGTCGGCGCCTTGGTCTATCCGGGGTATGGAACCGGAGTCCCGTCGCCTTTCAGGCATCCTCTTCGTGGTGTTCCCGACCGTTGTCTTCGGGGGCGTAAGCATCCTGCGTATGCTCATCCACGATCCTGCGTACATGGAGAACCCGCTTCGCCAGGATCTCTGGCGCGCCGGTCATGCGCATGCGGGGGTCCTCTTGGTGCTCTCGCTGGTGGCGCTTCGTTACGTGGACGAGGCCGCGTTGTCGGATCGCTCGAAGTGGTTCGTTCGCTCGTCGATCCCGGTGGCTGCGATCTTGTTGCCTGCCGCGTTCTTCTTGTCGGTGTTGAGCCCGGATGCGACGGAACCGAACGCGTTGATCAACCTCGCCTACGCGGGCGCCGTGCTCTTGATCGGGGGCTTGTTCTTGTTGGGCGTGGGGCTTCTTCGCTCACCGACGAGGGAAGAGGCGCGATGATGCCCCCTCCCATCGAGCCCGTGAAGGATGCAAGTGATGCGAGCCTGATTGGGGAGGCCCTCGCGGAGGCGTTCCATGATGCCCCGAACTTCAAGCGCTTGCTCCCTGAGGAAGCTCACCGGAGGGAGGCGTTGCCCTGGTTTTTCGCCTTCACTGCGCGCCTAGGTCTCATCTACGGCGAGGTTCACGCGACCCCCGACCGGGCCGCGGCCGCGGTGTGGATGCGCCCGGGGCGATCCGTGGGCTTCATCGGGGCTTTGCGAGCGGGCGCGCTCGCGATGCCGTTCCGGTTCGGATGGAATGGGTTCCGACGCTCCCTGGAGCTGACGTCCACCATCGAGGAGGCCCGTCATCGGGCTCATCCGGAGCCTCACTGGTACCTCGTCGCGCTGGGCGTGGCCCCGCCCCAGCAGGGCAAGGGGCTTGGCCCGCGGCTTATACAGCCCGTCCTCGACCGCGCGGGCGACTCCGGGGTGCCGTGTTACCTGGAGACGTTCCACGAGGACAACGTGGCCTTCTACCGGGACAACGGTTTCGCTGTGGTCCTCGAAGACCAGGCGCCCGGGCTTGATCTCCCGTTCTGGGGCATGACCCGTGAACCCTCTCACTAGCCTACGCGCTGGAGAGGCTTGGGGGGTCAGATTCCGCCGGCGATGAAAAGGGCCAGCCCGATGAACGCGAAGAGGGCCAGGATCGACAGCAGCTCCTCGCCCAACCCGGGCGCTTCATCGGTGGCTTCAATGGACCGTTCCGGTCGTGGCGGGTCGATCGATTCGAGCGTTTGGTTGTGCGCGATGGCGTCTTTCACGGTTCCCGGGCATCCCTCGTAGCGGACCCCGTCGATGACGGTGCTCACGTATTCGCTTCTTCCACACGTCATGTGCATCCCTACGATGCGCGTTCATCGTTAACTGCACTTACGCTTTACGAGCGTAAAATGGTCGCGTGGGGGTTCTTCGCTGTGGAAGACGGCGCTTGTGCGGGGAAGCGAACCATCTAAGAGAACGCTCAGGATGCTCGGTGCATGGCGTCAACGCCATCTCGTCTCCGCCCCGCCATCCAGGGCCTCGCAGGGGCTGGCATCACGCTCGTCATCGCGGCTTTGCTCCCGGCATCTTTGCGTTTGGATTTCCTGGCGGCCGTCCTCGTCCTCACCGTTGGCATCTACCTTGGGTTCGCGATCATCGAGGATGAACGCCGCGCCGTTCTCATCGAGGCTGCAGGCGCGATCGTCTACGGTGGCCTCGCCCTTGCTGGCATGTGGGTTGCACCCTGGCTGTTGGCTCTTGGGTGGTTGTTGCATCCCTTGTGGGATGTAGCCCACCATCCGGAGCTGATCCGGACGCCCGTGACGGGGTGGGTGATCCCGTTCTGCTTCGTGTACGATCTCGTCGTTGGAGCAGCGGTCCTCTACTGGTGGGGCCTACCCTTCCTCTAGTCTGTGCCCGATGACGCAGGTTCGTTGTCGAGGAACGATGCGATGCGCTCGG
>PWVY01000008.1 GCA_003561665.1 Thermoplasmata archaeon | reverse complement strand
GTGTTGTTCTCCAGTCACGTGTTGCATGAGGTGGAGGCGTTGACGCGGACCATCGTGGTGTTGGTGAACGGGCGCATCGTGGCGGATGGGGATGTGCATGAGTTGCGGGCGTTGATGGATCGGCACCCGCACCAGGTGCGCGTGGCCGTGGATGATCCGCGTTCCCTGGCGCAAGCGTTGATCGTGCGTGAGGATGTGGAGCGGGTGCGTGTGGACGATGCCAAGGGGGAGGTGTTGGCGGAGACGACGCGCCCGGAGGCGTTCTATGGGGACCTTCAGGGGTTGTTGTTGAGGGAGGGGTATGCGGTGGAGGCGTTGACGAGCCCGGATGACAACCTGCAAAGCGTGTTCCGGTACCTTACGGGAGGGGGGTCGTCGTGATCCTGGGCCAGGTGGGCGCGTTGGCGTGGTACACGGTGAAGGCGTCGTTCACGGGGAGACGCTTGGTGGGGTTGGGGCTTCTCTCGTTGGTGCCGGCGGGGTTCTCGTTCGTGTTGGCTTGGTTGTGGGGGTCCCCGACGGAGGCGGAGGTCAGCGTGTTCTTGCTTTTGATGGGCGTGGGGTTGGTCGTGCCCTTGTTGGCGTTGGTGGTGAGCGTGGGTGCGCTTCGTGATGACCTCTCCAGCGGGTCCATCGTTCACGTGGTCACGAAACCGGTGCGTCGTGAGGTGATCGTGGCCACGCGCATCGCAACGGCAGCGTTGATCACGTACGCGGCGGCCCTCGTGGCCCTCTCGTTACCGTTCCTGGTCGCGGGTTCAACGATGGTGGATGCCTGGTGGGTTGGCGTGCGCGTATCGTTCGTCGCGAGTGTGGCGTATGCGAGCTTTTTCGCCTTCTTGGGCGTCGTCGTGAACCGTGCGGCGTTGGTTGGGTTGGTGTACTTGGTCGCGTGGGAGACCGTGGTCGCGATGTCTCCGTTTTTCTTCCGGTTCTGGACGATCGCGTACTGGGTTCGAAGCTTGATGGTTCAGGATGCCTCCGTGAGCCCGGCGCTTGAGGCGCAGTTGTTGTTCACGGAACCGGCATCCACGATGGATAGTTTGCTCGTGCTTGCTGGGTTGGTGCTCGTGCTCACGGTCGCGGGCATGGCGTGGTTCGCGCGTCGAGAGTTCGCGGGGCCCGAACCCGAAGCATGAGGCGCTTCGTCGGGGAGCGGCCAGGGAAGGCTTAAACCGAGGTCATGGGTTCGCCTCGTGCCGATGTTCGAGAAGATCCTCGTGGCCAACCGGGGCGAGATCGCGCGGCGTATCCAGCGAGCATGCCGGGAGCTGGGGATCGGGACCGTGGCCGTGTACTCGGATGCCGACGCGGAGGCATCCTTCGTTCAGGAGGCCGATCAAGCCCTGCGCATCGGTCCCGCGGCCCCCTCCAAGTCGTACTTGGACCAGGAGGCCATCGTCGATGCCGCCCGGCGATCCGGCGCGGATGCCGTGCATCCCGGGTATGGGTTCTTGGCCGAGAACCCCGCCTTCGCTCAGACCGTTCAAAAAGCCGGGCTCACGTGGATCGGTCCAAGCCCTGAAGCGATGGACACCCTGGGGGACAAGGTCACCGCTCGCGGGTTGGCCATCGAAACCGACGTGCCCGTCTCGCCTGGGAGCAAGGAAGCCTTAAGGAGCGCCGAGGAGGCCTTGGAGATCGCTGAAGACGTCGGTTACCCCGTGATGCTGAAGGCCGCTGCCGGCGGCGGGGGCATGGGCATGCGCAAGATCGAGGAAGAAGGCCAGATGGAGGATAGCTTCCGCGAGGCCAGCCAGCAAGCGCAAAGCGCGTTCGGGGACGGGAGCATGTTCCTTGAGAAGTTCCTCGAGAACCCCCGGCATGTGGAAGTGCAGATCCTCGGCGATCCCGACGGGAACGCCGTGCACCTGTACGAGCGAGAATGCAGCATCCAACGCCGCCACCAGAAACTCATCGAAGAAGGACCAAGCCCTGCCCTCTCCACGAAGCAACGCGAAGAACTCGGCCAGATGGCCTGCCGCTTAGCCGAAGCCGGGGACTACGTCAACGCGGGCACGCTCGAGTTCCTGTACAAAGACGGGGATGTCTTCTTCAACGAGATGAACACGCGTTTACAGGTCGAGCACCCCGTCACGGAGATGATCACGGGCACGGATCTGGTGCACGAGCAGATCCGCATCGCCGCCGAGGAACCTCTCCCCTTCACCCAAGACGACATCACCCTCACCGGTCACGCCATCGAAGCACGCATCAACGCCGAGGACCCCTACGACGGGTTCCTCCCCCGCTTTGGCACCATCCGCGCGCACGAGCCTCCCACCGGGGACGGCGTGCGCGTCGACACCGGCATCCAACGCGGATGGCGCGTCCCCAGCGAGTACGACAGCCTCCTTGCGAAAGTCATCGCCTGGGGACCCAACCGGCAACGCGCAACGCGACGGTTGACGAACGCCCTATCCAACTACCGCATCGGCGCCATCACGAACCTACCCCTTCACCGACGCATCCTCGCGCACGAAGCCTTCGAACAGGCGCGCTTACACACCGGGTTCCTCGACGAGACCGGCATCCCGGACGCGCTTTCCAAGGAAGGAGAACGCTTGGCCGCGGAGTCCCGACAGAAAGCCGCAGCGATCGCGAGCGCGCTTGCCCTGGGCACGCGCGGCGGGTTGGGCACAACCCACCACCGTCATGCCAGGCCCAAGCGGGTCAACGATGGAGGGGATGCGTGATGCACGTCACGATCCGTGTTGAAGGCCCTGATCGGGACCGCGAGCACGATGTGTACCTGACCCGCACCGAGGACGAAGTCGAGCTCGAGGTGGACGGGGAACGCTACGAAGCCCGCGTGAACCGTCACGACGGGACCGCGACCGTGACGATCGGGGATACGACGTTCCTTGTTGATCTAAGCCATGATGAAGCCCCGCGCGTGAACGGGGAGGTTGTTCCCTTCACGGTGGCCACGTTCGACCCCACCGGCGCGCCAGGCGAACACGACGCGCTCGTGGAAGCCGAAGGCCGCGTCGCCTCCCCCATGCCGGGCACGCTCGTGGAGATCCACGTTACGGAAGGGGACACGGTCGAAGAAGGCGCCCCGTTGGGCGTCCTCGAGGCGATGAAGATGCAAAGCACCATCGAAGCCCCCAAGGATGGTACCGTGCTCGCTGTGCACGCTCACGAAGGCGACGCGGTGGAAGGCGAGGACGTCCTCTTCGAGATCGGGAACGAAGACGACGAGTAGATCCCTGTCGTCATCCGGTTGACGCGGGCAAGGTGGTTTCGTGTTCGAGGATGGTTTCGAGCATGGCGCGTTGTTTGTCCGGGCAGGGCATGGTCGCGTTGGTGGGGGTTTCGCAGTCGGTGAAGATGCCGTACGTGTGGCCGGATCGGTCGTCGATGCGATGATGGTTGTTCTCGACGGGAAAGGGGCGGGGCGGTTCGCAGAAGCCGGAGACCTGTTCCC
>PWVY01000065.1 GCA_003561665.1 Thermoplasmata archaeon | reverse complement strand
GCATCCGCAACCCCGACCACGAGGTCAAGATCGCGCTCGTCGGGAAGTACACCGAACTCACCGACGCGTACATGAGCATCGAGGAAGCCTTTAACCACGCCGGAAGCCAACTCTCCACGCGCGTCACCGTCGACTGGATCGAAAGCGAAGAGGTCACTCGAGAGGACCTGGAGCGCATCGACCCGGATGGGATCCTCGTCCCCGGTGGTTTTGGCTCCCGGGGCACAGAAGGCAAGATCACCGCGATCCAGCACGCCCGCGAGACCGACACGCCCTTTTTGGGCATCTGTTACGGGTTCCAACTTGCCATCGTCGAGTACGCACGCAACGTGCTTGGCATCGAAGACGCCACAAGCACGGAACTGATCGAAGAAGCCGGCGTCGAAAGCGACAACCCCGTCATCGATTTGCTCCCCGAGCAGCAAGACATCGAAGCCAAAGGGGGAACCATGCGCCTTGGCGCAACCCCCGTCCGCATCCACGCCGGGACGCGCGCCCACGAACTCTACAACGCCGAGTTGATCCTCGAACGCCACCGGCACCGCTACGAGGTCAACCCACGCTACCGCGATGATTTGATCCAGCACGGGCTCACCTTCAGCGGGGAAGACCCCACCGGTTTGCGCATGGAGATCTTCGAACTCGCTGAGCATCCCTTCTTCATGGGAAGCCAGTTCCACCCCGAGTTCAAAAGCCGCCCCAACGACCCTGCACCCCTCTTCCACGGGTTCATCGCGGCCACGCTCAAACACAAAAACGCGTGAAACCACGACGCGGAACGTTCAATTACAGGAACCCGGGTCCCGCTCGCGTGCCCACCGCAACGCAAGGCACACCCCCGCCCGACGTGATCGCCCTCACCGGCACGCCAGGCACCGGGAAAACCACCATCAGCGAACACCTCGAACCTCCCATCACGGTCACGAGCGCGAACAGGCTCGCCGAGGAAACCAGCGCCACGAGCGGCACGGACGAGGAACGGGACGCGCGCATCGTCGACGAGGTCAAGCTTCACGATCACGCCCGAGATCACCTACCCTCACCACCCGTCCTCATCGAAGGCCACCTTGCTCACCACTGCAGTCCTGATGCCGTGATCCTCCTCCGTTGCCATCCCGACGAGCTGAAACGACGCCTCAGCGCTCGCGGTTGGCCCCCGGCGAAGATCGACGAGAACGTCATGGCCGAGACCCTGGACGCGCTCGTCCCTGAGATCGAAACGCACCCCGCGTGGGAGGTCGACACCACGAACACCAAGCCTACGATCGTTCGTGACGGGATCAAAAGCCTCTTCGATGGAACCCTGCACGAGATCCTCGAACCCCTCGGGACCGCGGATTGGACGGGCACTTTGACCGGAGGCGCCCCCTCGTGACGCTCCATGATCAACGCGGGCGTTTAGAACGAGCCTTGGCCCCCTTCGTGGACTTCTGCGCCAAGCAAGGCATCCATCCGAACACGCTCACCGTGCTCGGGCTCGTCATCACGATCCTGGCCGCTGCACTCTTCTACGTATCCACCCCCGAGCAGGCGTGGCTTTTGCTCGTTGGTTCGGGCCTGTTAGCGCTAGGCGCTATGCTGGACAGCATGGACGGCCTGCTTGCGCGCGCGACCGACCAAGCCTCGCCCCTTGGCGATTACTTGGATCACGCCTTCGACCGGTTCGCGGATGTCCTCGTGCTTTTAGGGTTCACGTTCAGCGTTTGGGTCCCCACCGAGATCGGCCTTCTTGCTATCGTGGGTACCCTGTTGACCAGTTACATGGGGACGCAAGCCCAAGCCGTCGGCGTGGGTCGTGATTACGGAGGGTTGATGGGTCGGGCGGATCGGTTGTTCGTTCTCACCCTGGCCCCCGTGGCGGAGGTTGCCCTTCAAGCGTTCCCTTGGGTGCTCCCGTTCGGGTTGAACCTCGTGTACGTTGCCATCGCTTGGATCGCCATCGCCGGGAACATCACGGCGCTACAGCGCTTCTGGGCGTCATACAAGGAATTGGCCGAGGACGAGAAACCTTGAAATAGGGCGCATAGTTCATCAGGCTCGACATGGTTGGCATCGCGAACACAGCGAAAACGGGCGGTCTCTTCGCCGTCATGATCGCCCTCTTCGCCGTCATCGGCTTCCTCATCGGAAGCATCTTCACAGGGGACCCGCTCTCCTCGATGCTGTTGTTTTTGCTCTTCGCAGCCGGGCTTAACCTCGTTAGCCTGTTCTGGGGAGACAAGATGATCCTCAAAGCCTACCGGGCCAAGGAGGTCAGCGAAAGCGAGAACCCTGGCCTGCACCGCATCGTGGGTCGCGTGGCCGCGCAAGCAGGCCAACCCAAACCCACCGTGTACGTCATCGACAACCCGACACCCAACGCGTTCGCCACAGGGCGCAACCCCGAGCAGGGCAAGGTCGCGTTCACCACGGGCATCATGCGCATGCTCAACGAGGACGAACTGGAAGGCGTCGCCGCGCACGAGATGGCGCACATCCAGAACCGGGATATGCTCATCATGACGGTCGCGGCCACCATCGCCGCCGCCATCGGGTTCGCCGTGCGCATGGCCATGTGGGGCTCGCTCTTCCGAGGCGGAGACATCCGAACCAAGCTCCCCTTGCTCATTCTGCTCGCCATCACGGCCCCGCTTGCAGCCCTCGTCGTGAAAAGCGCCATCAGCCGCCAACGCGAGTTCAAAGCCGACGCGGGCGCAGCGCGCATGACGGGCAAACCGATGGCGCTTGCAAGCGCCCTGCAGAAACTTGAGAAAGGCATCCAGGCCCAACCGATGGAGTCCGGGAACCCCGCGCACGCCTCTTTGTTCATCGCGAACCCGTTCAAGAAAAGCGGCCTCACGAAGCTGTTCAGCACGCACCCGCCGATGGACGAGCGCGTGGCCGCGCTCGAGAACATCGCCTACGGCGTTGGCACGTGACGATGACGAACGTGCCTTCGGGACCCTAAGCGTTCTCGGGTGGACCCGTGCTGACTTTCACCATGGCCGCTCGGATCTGACGGTTGTCCAGCTCGTACCCTGGACCAAGTACCTCGATGATCGTCTGCGCGTCGTGATCCATGCTTGGCT
The DNA here is from genome assembly GCA_003561665.1 of Thermoplasmata archaeon. Lineage (GTDB taxonomy): Archaea > Thermoplasmatota > SW-10-69-26 > SW-10-69-26 > SW-10-69-26 > PWVY01. Next base: position 378 of record PWVY01000065.1, on the reverse strand, counting down.
CCATGAGCACCGCCTCGTGCACGGAAGGATCGAACGCATCCCCTTCCTCCGGTTCGATCGTTTCCACGCCCACGCGATCTAGCTCCTCCTGGACCGTGCGCGTGACTAGCTCAAGCCCCTTCTTGACCTCGGGGCTTGGCCCCGCATCGAGCGCTCGATCCACGTTGTCCAACACGTCCACGAGGATTCGCACCATCTCGATGCGCGCATCTCGGGCTGCTTCATCCTTCATCGTTCCCACGCGCTTCTTGTAGTTCGCGTGATCCGCCCGTGCACGCGCCAAACGATCCGTTAACGCCTCCACCTCCTCCTCCAACGCGTCCACGCTGGACTCTAGGTTTTCCTTCTCTGCTTCCAAGGCCTCGATGCGCTCGACCG
>PWVY01000310.1 GCA_003561665.1 Thermoplasmata archaeon | reverse complement strand
AGTCATCCACCGTCGACAGCCAGGTCAAGGTGACACTCGTGCACTACGAGCCCTCGTGACCGGGCGGAAAACGTTATGCTGTGCTCGAGGGTGCGTTGGGTATGGAAGACGGTGGGAGGAGCGTTAGGACTCGAAGGCACGCGTGGCTTGGAGGGTCCCTCTTGGGGTTGGGCTTCGTTTTTCTCTTGGCAGGCTGCCTGAGCGTCGAGGATGGATTCCAAGACGGTTCCCCGGGGCCTTGGTTGGGCGTTGAGAGCGAGCTTGCATCCCATCCGGGCGAGCGGGGGTTGGAGGTTGCGCCGTCGTTCGCGCTGGGGGAATGGTGGACGGTGGAGGCGTTCTGGTGGGACAAGGAGGAGACCGTGACGCTAGCGGTGGCCGGTGAGGATGCGGACAGTTTCCTCGTCGGTTACCCAGCGGGAAAGGCGTACGATATGCCGTTCATCCATCACTACCCGGGCATCGGTGAGATTCGCAAGCACGACCTCGCGTACTTGGCGCACGATCGATGGATGAAATTCCTCGATTTCCCTCTCACCGACGGCAAGGCTTGGGATGCCTCCTACTACCTTGGGGAACCCATGACGATCCAGGTCGAGCATGTGGCGGGGAACGAAGCTCACCTTGTGGCAGAAATCGAGAACCGGGGGACGGCCTCGTACACGTACAACGCGAGCCTGGGCGCGGTGACAAGCTACGAGCTCGTGCGGGACGGGACCGCTTGGGTGGGGTTCGATGTCGTCGATCACGGGCTCGGGTACGAGGGGGACCTGGTGGTCCCATACGGGATCGAGCAAGCCTTCTGCCGGTTCATCGGCCAAGCGGGGCTCTACCAGACACAGGGGCGCGATTGCGAGGCAACGGACCCAGGGCCCATGTCCGGGATCGTGCCCATCGATGGGGATGCAACGAACGCGGTGTTCCTGATGGATGCCGTGGCAGGCTACACGGTGGCCCCAGGGGCAGGCGCGTACGCTCACCTTCAGGTAGAAACGCCAGCCGGGAACACGTTTGAGGTGGAAGCCATGGCGGGTGACGACGCCCACGCGTACCATCACGTGCCCGAGGGCGCGGGCGCATGGAGCTACGAGGCCACGGTTGGACCCAACAGCGTGGTCCTCCTTGAGGGAGCCGTGTACCAGGCCCTCGAAGCCACGCTCCCCCCGGCCTCCTGACACGGGAAGGGGATTGTTTCAACAACGTCGCCATACTCCCTTTTAACCCCCCAGGGGGTCCTCGGGGTGGTGACAAACAACATGCGCCTCCTCGAAGGCCGAACGCGCCGCGCAAGCTTCGCGGTCCTGGTCGCGATCTCGCTCGTGACCGGGTTCCTCGTGGCCACAACGGCGACCGGTGAAGAGTACACGACCGTCGGCATCGCTGCAGACGACAACCAAGCCTACCAGCTGGAGCTGGTGGACGACCAACGCGTCAAGCTAAGCATCGACGCCGGGGATGCCGACCGCATGTCCGCGGCCTCGTTCGCCGTGTACGATCCCAACGACCAGTTCTTCGCCGCGTTCGACCTCGAAGAGGGCGACGAGGTTGAGATCATCGCGGACGAAGGCGGCGACTGGGTCCTGTTCGTCACGAGCACAACGAACGCGCAACTCGCCGTGCAATACGCGGACGAGGACGCCAGCGACGAGGACGTGCTCCAAGAGATCCCCGTCCGCGTCAGCGAGCACGTCATCGCATCCCAAGACGAAGGCGCGCTCGACGAAGAGCTAGCCCTCCGCATCGATCCTCGACCGGCTGCAGCGCACCTGGACGTCGATGGCGAATTCGAGAACCTCGACGCGGTGCTCTCCACAGAGAAAGGCACCGTGCACGCGATCGAGGCCGCCAGCGCCAACCAAACCCAAGACGGGGCCCAACAAGCACACCAAGCCAGCACGCTCAACCCCGCCAACCTGCTCGCTGGCACCTACCACGTGCACGCCGCAGCGGGCGCGTTCAGCGGCGAGATCGTGCTCGTGCACCACGCCTACGACCGTGACAAGATCGATCCGCCCGAGGAAGTCCCAGACCCGCTTGAGGATCTCACCGTCGTTGCTGAGGCTCAAGAGCACGAAGCACACCACGTCGACCTCTCCGGCGTGGACGAGATCGTGCTCGCCGTGGATGCCGATACGCGCGCGAACGTGCTCGTTTACGACGCCAACCACACCGTGCAACACGTCGTCTCGCTTGAAGGCGAGCGATCATCCTACTCGGACCGGAACCACGATACGAACGAGACCCAAGAAGACCGCATGGGCATCGAAACCGTGGCGCTCGACACGGAGTCCGTCACACTGTTCGTTCAAACCCTACGAGGCGACGGTGACGTCGTGAAGATCGCCCTCCCCGTCATCGCGGATGCTGAGGACCATGCCCAAGAGCTTGAAATCGCCCTCGAAGAGGTCACGTTCACGCACGAGAACCAAGCCCAGAACGAGACCGTGACCCTCGACGGTGGCATCGTCGGCATAGGCATCCAAAGCCAAGACGTGGTCACCATGGACCGCCAGGTCACCATCAGCGGTCCTGAAGGCGAGATCGCGCACATCGAGGAACGCTTCAGCACGTTCGGTATGGCCTGGTGGTACTACGCCTACGACGTGAACTACGAGAACTTCAGCAATGGAGATATCAACGTCGTGTTCGAGGATCGAAGCCTCCTCACCGGCGGCCAAACGACCGTGACCCTCGCACACTTCGTGCCCTAGAGGCCGCGTGGCCGCTTCGCCATGGCGGCCCACCGGCCTTTACCTTCGAGGTCAGGCCCACACTCGCCTCCTCGGGCCTGACCCCCCTCTTTTTCTCCCGAAACCCCCGATGACGAAGGCTTGTACAAGGCACTGGGCAACCCGTGTTCGTGAAACCTTCTTATACCACCCGAGAACCAGGACCCATGTCCCGGTCCAACACGTCCGCGATGACCGACGCCCTCCGGACCAAAGCGCTCGACCACCCCACCGTGGCGCGCCTCACCGAGCAACTCCCCACACTCCCCCAAGACGAGAGCCCACAACCCGGCCTCTACGTGGAAACAACGGAAACCCCAGGCCTCATCGTCAACGGGGAGCTTCGCGTTAGCGTCGCTCGCATCTTCACCGCGGACGAGGACGGCAAACGGCTCATCGGCCAGATCCAAGCCGTTCGAAGCACCGATCACCCCCTCGCCACGTGGGAGATCCGCACCTACACGCACACGCCGGAACACTTCCACACCGAGCACATCGAGGACCCGCAAACGTGGTTCGTGAACGTCCTCGAAAGCCACTACAGCGTCGCCGACGCCCAACCCGAGCTGGAAACAGGCGTCCAGGCATGATTCCCGATAAACCCCGGATGGCATCCCTACGAGGTCGGCCCTCGCCGGCCTCTTTTTCTCCACGCGCCAGAGGGAACGTTAAAACCACGCCGTCAGCATCCCCCTCACGATGGCCCTCCCCACCGCGCTT
>PWVY01000079.1 GCA_003561665.1 Thermoplasmata archaeon | reverse complement strand
CGTCTATTATCGACACGTACGGGTCAAAACGGGCACGTGAAGCGTTCTTTCGGCCACCTCCCACCGGGTCAGCTTTCCAGGAGTGATGGTGTGCTCGGTGGGGGGAGTTCACGATGCGCATCCTCGTCGCTGGCGACTTCCATGGGCCCCAAGGCCTCGAGCTCGCAGACAAGATGGCCCAGGCACGGGGTTGTGACATGATCTTGCAGGTTGGCGACTTCTGGGCCTACAAGCAGCACACCAAGACGTCCACGAAGTTCATCTGCGGGAACCACGAGAAATGGCCAATCATCCGCAACCGCAACTTCCACGAGAACATCGAGTTGCTCAAGGACTACGAGACCTACGAGTTCGGCGGGCTCACCTTTGGATGCCTGGGCCGCATCCAGAAGAGCGAGGCCCACGAGCACCTGATCTGGCGCGGCTGGTGGATTGGGGAGACCCCGGAGATCTGGCTCGAGGAGGATGGGGACCGGATTGCCAACCTAGCGGGTTCCGAGGTGCTCGTCTTCCACGACAAGCCCCACTTCGAGTTGGCTGATGAGGATTTCCTCTGCCGCGTGGTCCGACGGGTCAAGCCGGCGCTAGTGCTGCACGGGCATATGCACCGTTACGAGGTCACCGAGCCCATCCCAGGCACGACGGTCGTCTCGCTGCCGCCGTGCGATCCTGGCGGGGCGGTCATCGTGAACGAGAAGGGGGAGACGGTGGGGCCTTCGGAGGAGACGTTCGTGTTGGACACGGAGGAGCGAACGTTATGGGGTCCTGAGCACGGGAGATTGGAGTGGTGAATGTTGAGTCGCCCTTAGAGGATCTGTTGGAGGTTTTGGGTGGCTTGTTGGATGAGGGTTGTGCGGGTGGCGTTGTCGATGGGGGTGCCGTCGTCGGTGGTGCCGCGGCGTGCGAGTTTGAGGTCTTGTTCGGCGTCGTAGAGGATCTCGTGGTGGTCGTGGGGTTGGTTCTGCATGGTTGGGTTGGAGGGGGTCACACAGCCGTAATGTCTCAGTGATACTTAAGTATCGCCGAGACTTATGTCTCATTGAGACAATGGCTGGCCCAACCGCGCGGACGCTGATCCTCCGCCTGTTCCAGCAGGGTGCCCCCAGAGACCCCGATGAACCGATCTCCTTTTCCACCATCCTTGAGGCGCTCTCCTCGCAGTATAGCAAGGGCACCATCTCAGCAAGGCTCTCGGAACTCGTGGATGAAGGCATCCTCGAGCGCAGAGGTCGCGGCGCCTACCGGCTCACGTACTCAAAGGAGCCGGTCCCTGAGCGCCTGGCTCCGTTGGTCGAACTCCTGATGAGTGAACTTCCACCGCGGACGCTCCAGGGGACCGTCGTCTGGGATGCCACGCCCGTGCTCGCCGACAGCGAAGATGGCGTCATGGCCCCGGTCCAAGTCCTCGAAACCGAACGCTTCACGGGAGGCCAGATGGCTCGCACGGTCCTCGACCGATGGCCCGGCGACACCATCCCGCACGTCGAAGAGTTTCAAGACCGCGACGAGCTGCTTGACGCAGCCCTGGGCGCAGCGCCCGTCAACGCTCCAACCAACAAACCCCGGATCCTCGTCGGTCCAGTCGAGGGCCTCTACGCTGCCACACGGCTAAGGCCCAAGGGCATCCGGATGGCCAGTCCAGAACGCATCCTCGCCGACCTCCTCTGGCGCGACGATCCCACAGCCGGCGAGATCGCAGCGGTCAGACTCACCTCGCCAAGCGCGAGCCTCGACCCGGCCCAGCTCTTCGCCGCCGCCGAGGAACGCAAGATCCTACCGGACCTCTTCGCCGTCCTCACCTCACTACGCGAGAGATTACCGTCCGCGCTCGAACACGCGTACACCGAACGCCTCCACGGCGCGGCCCGTACAGCAACGGAGGGGCCCAGGACATGAACTCCCCATTCGACCCAGCCGACGCCGACGCGTTGATCGCCCCCCGCGACCTCTTCGCAGGCGGTTGGGAAGCCCTGGACGGCGGCACCTCGGTCACCTGGAACCACGCGGTCCGGACCAACCTGGCCCTCGAGATCGCCCATCAGCTCGCCGCCGAGATCCCGGACCTTGTCCTCAAGGGTGGTACCCCCATTGATACGGGCGTGTCAGCTGGGAGGATGCACGCGAGGGTCGCGGGGATCGTGCGCGCGCTGGCCTCTATGACCAGCGAGAAAAGCGAGGAAGAGACATCGTCTGGGACGTTCCCGGTGTGCGAAACGTGGGCAACGTCAGCGTCCTAAGGTCTCTGCGAGGGCTAGCTTTCGGTCTTGGTTTTGCGAAGAGAGACCGAGGCGTCTTTGGATTTCTGGATGATCTCCATGCGGAACCTAGACTCCCGCTTCGATTTGCCATCGCTCTCACGGTCCTGTTTACGTTCTGCCATCTAGGTCCACTCCATATGTCTCATCCCATTCGTAATAAACCCACGAGCAGGAGAATGCCCAGCCCCAATGCCCACGTCGCGATTTGGAGGCGGAAAGCTGTGGCCTCGATGTTCTGAGCATTGTGGATGTCGCCATCTCCGTAGGCGATGACGATTCTTTGTAGAGGGTTGGCTGCAATCTCGACGGTCTCTTGGTCGACCAGGGATCGGCGCCGATCTCGCACGATCCGAGAGGTCTGCTAACTCATCTAAGTGAGTCAACCGATGAACAATCGATTCAACGAGCTAACACGAAAGACTTATATTGATAGGAGTTCGAGTGATGGTGTGATGGATCGCGCCGACCTTCCCCTCCTGGAGGTGTCTCGGCCAGCGCTTGCCCTGGTCGACGCGTTCGGCTACGATGAGCCCTCGGTTTCCACCCAGACGCTCCAAGAGACGGCGCAACGACCCCGAACCACGGTTACCCGGTACCTCAATCAGCTCACGGGGGCCCGATTAATCCTACGCGTCCGAAAGGGAGAATACGCGATTCCCAGCCGGTCGACCTTCAGCCGGTTGCTTCTTGAGCCCAGCCGGTACAGGCGCTCGGTCCTACTCTACGCAGATGTTCTAGACCAACGCGGAGAGACCCCCTGGGCGTTCGCTTGTCTCCCGATCCGCCACGCCTACCCCATGGACATCGACCGTGCCATCCCCGTGCTCCATCCCGACGAGCGCCTGAAAAGCCCCTCCCGCTCTAGACCCTACGCGGAGGCCCTCTGGTACGCGTTCGATCCCGAGCGGATAGAGAGAGATCACTTGCAAACCGACGATGAAGAGACCCAAATCAAGGTCCCCCTTCTACCGCCCGAACTCTCGCTTGCGCTTCTCATTTCCTCGCTAGACCCTCGATACATGCAGGCAGCCCAGGATGCCGCCCAGAAGCTCGACCTCTCCGTCGAGGAGACTGCTTCCAGCGCCAAGCACCTGGCCCCCGCAAGCCCACCGCTTACAGCACTTCGCCCGAATACGGTCGTCTTCCCCGAATGGCTGGAGGCGTTCTGGGAAACCGCCAAAACCAGATCGG
>PWVY01000162.1 GCA_003561665.1 Thermoplasmata archaeon | reverse complement strand
GCGGCAGCGTCACCCCCGACTGGGTCATCAACCGCGCCAACACGGCCGCCTGCCAAGAGCACCTCGAACACCTCTCCAAAAGCGCCGAGTTCCACGGCGACAAAGACGAATACTGGCAAGAACGCGACCTCATCGCCGGCGCGGACAACATCCAAGCAAGCGTCTACCTCGTCCACGGGTTCCAAGACGAGAACGTCAAAACCGATCATTTCCTCGACTTCTGGCAAGCCATCCCCGACGCGGTTGAGAAACGCGGCTGGTTCGGCCAATTCGGCCACAGCCTCCCTTCCGCGGAAGAATGGCGCAACGAGGTGCACGCCTGGTTCGACCACGAACTCAAAGGCATCGACAACGGCATCCACACGATGCCCCCCGTCACGGTCGAGGCCAGCAACGAAACCGCCCGCACCGAAGCCGACTGGCCCCCGGCCAACGTCGAACGCGAAACGCTACCCCTCGGGGGCGAAACCCTTCGCCTGCAAAGCGAATCCTCCCTCATAAGCCAGCTTCTCGACGACGCCCAAAAGGAGCAAGTCTCGTACCTGGCGATCCCTGGAGATGACCGGGGTACGCCAGCGCAGGATCAGGACCGTCGCATCATCTTCCAGACCGACGCGTTCCAGGAGCCTGTCCACATCGCTGGAGAGGCTCGGATGACGTTCGAAGGTATCCTGGACCAACCCTTCGGGCATTGGATCGCGGTGCTCTACGAGATAGAAGCAGGGAACAGCGTAGACGATGCGGAAGCTGTCGAGGAGATCACGCGCTCGTACCTGAACGCGGAGCACCGGAGCGGGAACGAGGAGGGCCAACCCGTTCCAGCGGGTGAGCCGGTTGATTACGAGATGCGCTTTTTCCCACGCGACCACGTCGTAGACGAGGGGAACGCCATCGCGTTGGTCTTCTACGGTGGCGATCGGGGATGCCAGCTGAGTGGTGGCTCTTGCGAAGGCACCGGCATCGTCCCCGCCATGGGCCCGGTCGAGCACACGATCACGATCGGATCTGAGGGGGCCAGTTCGCTCGATCTACCCCTCCAGGAAGCCTTCGGCGATGTGCGTGAGCTCACTCCCTTGGAATCGATCCTTGAGAACATGCCCGAGTAGGTGGGCTATGGGTTTGGCGGGTAGACCACGGTGCGTCCTTGGACCTTGCGCACGCGGTAGCCATCGTTGGCGAGCTGATCAAGGAACGATTCGGTTGCCACGAAGAGGGCTCCAGGGGATGAGTCCGTAGCTCCCAGGCTCCGTCGGGCCTGTTGTAAATCGGAGAGAACGCTGCCGGGGTGGCGGTTTTGCCAGGGTCCCTTCTGGGTGGAGACGACGGCGAGGGGGTCAGCGTCGGGTGCTTCATCGACGTAGGGCACGCTGCTTGAAGGGTGCCGGTTGCGTATGATGTCTTCGTGTTCGTGTCGGTTAGAAGACCGTTGTCTTGGTCTCGACCTTCACGTGTTGGGGTTCGGCGATGTTCTCGCGTTCCCAGGGCCAGACGCGTCGGACATCGTTGAGGTTGATGAGGACGTTCTTCATGCGGACGAGTTCGCCGACCTCTTGTTGCGTGACGACGCCGTGGTCCGTGAAGCGTTTGCCGATGTTGCCGGTGTTGAGCACGACTTCTTCCCAGCCTCGGGAGTTGACGGCGCTGCCTTCTTCTGCGTCGTGGAGCATCAGCCATTCGTCGTCGAAGTCGCCGACGGTCCCTTTGAAGGATCGTTCGTCCCCCATGACGATGACGAGTTGCTTCCCTTGCATGCGGGTTAGCAGCTCTTTGAGCATGGTCCGGGAGGTGTTGGTACCATCCGTGGTGTTCGTGGTGGGCATGGTCGCCGCCATCAACGGTCCCTATTTAAGTGTTTTGTCAGATGGGGGTAAGGTTCCATGGTTCGATGAGGGATCTGACCGGTGGATGCGTTCGGTAAGACCGGGGCCTCTTTAGGAGGTGGGGCCTAACCTGCTGCGATGAAGGGCGAGTTCCAGATTGGTCACATCGCGAGGATCCCGATCAAGATCCATTGGACGCTCGTCCTCTTTTTGCCGATTTTGGCTTGGCTTATCGCGGTCCAATTGGAGCACGTCTCTGATCTTCCGTTCGTGAACATGGATCCAACGCCTTTGCTGACCGAGTACGGTCGCATCTACGCGGGCATCGTCGTCGCGGTGGGGTTGTTCGTGAGTGTTCTCTTGCACGAGTTGGGGCATGCGTTGGTGGCCCGTCGGGAGAATATCGGGGTTGAGCAGATCACGCTGTGGATCTTTGGGGGGTTGGCGATGTTGGAGGGGATTCGGAACGAGCCTCGTAGCGAGGCGAAGGTTGCGGCAGCGGGCCCGGCGGTTTCTCTGGCGTTGGGGGCGATGCCGGTGGTGTTCTTGTTGGGGGATCCGGGGCCGTGGGTGACGTTCCCGGTGATTTACTTGGCGTATCTGAACGTCGTGTTGGCGGTGTTCAACATGTTGCCGGCGTTCCCGTTGGATGGGGGGCGGTTGCTTCGGGCGTTCTTGGCGATGCGGATGCCGTTTGGGCAGGCGACGGATGTGGCGGCGAACGTGGGGAAGGGTGCAGCGGTGTTGATGGGGCTTGGTGGGTTGTTGTTCGGGAATTTGTGGATCGTGTTCATCGCGTTGTTCGTGTACATGGGGGCAAGCCAGGAGGCTCAGGGTGCGCGGTTGTTCGATGCGTTGGATCGGGTGCGGGTGCAGGAGATCATGGATGATGATATTCCGGGGGTGGAGCCGGGGGCGTTCGTGGAGGAGTTGGTTCCGTTGATGCTTCGGACGGGGCGTACGGGGTTCCCGGTGTTGGATGGTGATCGGGTGGTGGGTGTGGTGACGTTGAGTGATGTGCAGGAGGTGCCGGAGTCGCGGCGTTCGTTGGTTCGTGTGGATGATTTGATGTCGCGGGATTTGGTGACGATCGATGCGGCTGCGAAGGCGAGTGAGGCGTTGCAGATGATGCAGGAGGAGGAGATCGGTCGGTTGTTGGTGACTCGTCAGGGGCGGTTGGAGGGTGTGGTGACGCGGCAGGGTGTGATGCATGCGTTCAACATCTTGCAGACGATCCCGAGGAGCGAGTTGGGGGAGTTGGAGGAGGAGCGGGTGGTTGATCTTGATGCGTCGGAGTGGGCAAGGTGAGGTCGTTTTCGAAAGGGTGAAGGGGGGCTGAGGGGCGTGGTGGGTTGTGTCGTTGGGTAAGGGTTGGTTGTGGTCGGTGTTGTCGCATCGGGTGGGGTTGAGCGTTGGGGGGGTGGGGTTGTTCGTTTTGGTGTTGGTGTTGTATGTTGCGTTGGCGGGGTCGTTCCCGGGGGTTGCGTTGTTGGCGTCGTCGGTGGTGGGGTTGATGGGGGTTGTGTTGGTGGTGTTGGGGGCGTGGCCGTTGGAGAGGAAGTTCACGCTTCAGCGTCAGGCGGAGGTGTTGGGGTATCGGTTGTTGTTGGCGGTGGGGGTGTATGTGGCCGT
>PWVY01000050.1 GCA_003561665.1 Thermoplasmata archaeon | reverse complement strand
CGGCGAACGACGGTATCGATTGCTCCCATGACGGGTGTTAGGATGCTGTCGAGGTACGGGGGGATAGGACCCAGCGGTCGTCGTGGAGCTTCAGGGATAGGCCGTGGGCTCGCGCGACACGTTCGAACGTAGGAGAGACGCCCGTTGGGAGGTTGTAGAAGATGAACGTCGCGTTCTGGGAGCGGGCTTGGATGGCGTCTTTTACAGTCTTGATGAGCTCGTCGAAGAAGGAGGGTGAGATGCCTTCGATGCCTTCGAAGTCCAGTTCGACCTTCTGGCTTGGGCCATGCTCTTCGAAGGAGGGGGCTAACTCTCGTGCCGACCGTCGGGTGACCAGAAGCCGGCCAGAGAGCGTTGAACGGACCTTGATGGGCTCCATGATGCGTCACCTATTCTGGTATGGACCCATACGCTAGCGTCCCCGGAAAAAGGGTTTCCTTTGTGGACCGGGTTTTTTGGGCTTGGGCGTCCGCCGATTGGAACCTTCCCCTTCCTGAATGGATCGCGAATCTGTATCCCTCAGTATGCATCTGTTCGAATATGCCATGCAGGCCAAAGCCCCGGGTCGCATCCTGGGTTCCGCTGATCCGCTCTTTCAAAGCGATTTGCACCGCCGTCCGATCGTCGAAGAGAAGGTCCCGTATTTCTGGGTTCTTCGCTAGTGAACGCTGGATTCCGATTCCCCCATCGGAAACACCGAATGCGATTCGCTCCCCTCGTGGTGAAGGAAGGAACTGGATGAACCCGAAAGCGCCGATGGGAGATGCGGCGTGCTCGGCGGCGTTCATGGCAAGTTCGACGAAGGCTTCGCTGACGATCCGCTGGGCCTCGGGCCGACCTATCCCACGGTCTTCCAGTTCATCGTAGGCTCGGTTCGCAAGCCGATGGACGGTTCCCTGATTTTTAAAACGGGTCAGAGGGACGACAACCCCCTCGCTGCCCGGTTCCTCGATAGAGCCAAGGTCCATGGCCACACCCTCCGACCGAAGCAACGCGAACAGGCCCATCGATCCCATGCCGGTTCGTACCTGTTCGTTCACCGGTAGACTGATCTTCGCTGGAACGGACCGTTCTCGAGTTAGCAGTAAGTAGGTCACGCACCACAACAAAGCTGGAGGCCTCAGGACTGAGCATTCCTCCAGGTTAACACGGACCCTGTCCACTTCGTGAGCGAACCGTTCTTGTCGAGGATCAGCAAGGAAAGCACATAGGCCTAATTGTCCGGGATGAACAAAGCGCTGGGGCGGGCGAATCTCCATCAGGCGAGCGTCTGCACGCCGGGTGAAACCCGCTGTCCTTGACGCGCGTCCAAGTTTCATGCGCCTGGCGGATGCACACGACCCGGGGCCGTGCCACGTGTTCCCGATGCGGAACGCTCATTAGGGAGCGAGCAACCTTCAGGACCGTGCCGTCCCTCCAGAACACGCAACAGGCGGTGTTCGAAGGCGAGAAGTTCGTCAAGAACGCCAAAGACGCGATCGATCAAACGGTCAAGGACGAGGAAGACCTCTACATCTGGGAGAACCAGCTCGCCGCCATCGACGAGTTCCTTGCCGATACGGAGGACATGGAAGATGACGGTGACCTAGAAGAGGTTCGAGCCCAGGCCCGTGAATGCAAGGAAGAGCTCGAAGCCTGCATCGCGGAGTTCTTCGGAGACCCCGTCGACGCGGAGGATAAAGAAACGAGCATCGCGGCGTTGCTCGACGTCGGGCGTCAACTCATCGAGGAAGCCGAAGAGGTCATGGACAAGCAACCCGACCGAGAGGACCTCGACGAGCACGCCAACGAGATCGAGACCAGCCTCATCGGGCTCAAGCAATGGCTTGCCGACAGCGAACCCTACCACGACGAGCACGAGTTCATGGCCGCCGCGCGAAGCGACATCAAGATGACCGTGGACGCGCTCGAGCACAAGCTCGACGAGACCGTGAAAGCCTGGAAAAGCTACGTCGAAGAGATGGAAGACGACTGAGATCGTCAAGAATCCATGGCGGATCCTTCGCGTGGTCGATAACTCAGCACGAGCGTCGCTTCCACGAAACCGCGAACCTTAGCTCGCACGATCGCTACCGTTGCTCGCTTCCAAAAGGCAAAGACCGAACGCTCTACCCCCAGCGGCCTTTCTGTTCTCGCCGGATCTTGCGCCGTTGCGATTGAGGCAACCCCTTCAACACCAGGCGCGGCGTCTTCCATACGACCAACACGAACCCGTACAACGCCAACGGGACCGCCCAGAACCAATCCCCGGCCAACGGTTGAACCACCGCGTGCCCGTTCACCACCGTTAACCCCAACAATCCAAGGAACACGTGCGCCGGCAACAACCACAAAAGCGCCGGCATGAAGCCACCCAACACGTTCCCCCTTGCCGGGCCCTGCCCCAACATCATGCCCGTGACGAAGTGCGCGCCCGTGAAGCCCACCGCAGCACCCCCAACGCGAACCACCAACTGCCAATCCAGCGCCCAATCCACCACGGTTTGAACATAGAACATCATCAACATCGCGCTCATCGTCGCCCCCACCGCGCCCCCCAGCAACACCGTCTGCGCCTTGTCCCGGAACCGCCCTAACCCCAACAACACCGTCTTCCCCATCGTCTCCACCACCGCGAACATCGGAATCACGAACAACACCCCCGCATCCACCAAGATGAACATCTCCGGGATCGCGATCACGATACCAAGCACCAACCCCCCGATCAACGCGATCACCATCGCCTTGTGATCGAAGAACTCCTCCTGCGCACCCAGCACCCAATACACCAACAAGAACGCAGGCGCGAACGCCACGATACCCAAAATCAACCCGGTCGACACGCGCCTTGGCACGCCCCCCGCCCGTTTAAACCCCATGCCCCCATCCAACCCCGTGGACCTCACCAAGGTCACCGAAGGCGACACCACCATCCTCGCCCCCACCCACCACGCACAAAGCGGCAAAGGCCCCAAAAAAGCAGGCCCCGCCTTCTACAACCCGGCCATGGCGCTCACGCGCGACATCACCGTGCTGGCCGCTCACGCCCAACCCCCACCCCAACGACCCACCTTCCTCGACGGGCTCACCGCCACCGGCATCCGCGGGCTCCGCATCGCCAACGAAACCCCCCACTGGCACGTCACCCTCAACGACCGCTCCCGCAAAACCGCCCAGATCGCCCAACGCAACCTCGACAACCTCAACCTCGAACACCGCGCCATCGTACGACGCCAAGACCTCAACCAACTCCTCGCCACCGAACGCTTCGCCTTCATCGACATCGACCCCTACGGATCCCCCACGCCCTTCCTCAGCCTCGCCCTCCGCGCCGTCCACCCAGAAGGAATCCTCGCCCTCACCGCAACCGACACCACCGCCCTCCACGGCGTCAAGCCCAAACCCGCCAAACGCCGCTACGGCGGCCACCCACCCCCCCGCAACGTGCCCGGATGGAAAGCCGCCGCATCCCGCTACCTCCT
>PWVY01000089.1 GCA_003561665.1 Thermoplasmata archaeon | reverse complement strand
TGGCGTAAGCCAGCAGTGGAGCGTGTGTCACCACCCTCCTTAGCGAGTGGCGGAACCTGAATGAACAGGCGCGATCCCGCAAAAGCGATGCAATGGCCCTTCCAGTCTCGCGTCCCCCGAGACAAGAAATAATTCCGGTGGGGACATTTTTTAAACCACATCGTCCACCCGGGCGATGACCACCAACACCGAGGATCGCAACCAATGTCAGTCTCATACAGAACCCCCGTCGTTCGCATCCAGGTCGTTCGCGATGGCGCCGCGATCCCGATCAGGCCGAAAGTGACGTCGGACTACATCGCCTGCCGCGTCGCAGCGGCATTCTTTCGCGAATACCAGGACGAGCGTGAGCGGATGGTTGTCGTGCCACTCGACATCAAGCACAGGCCGATCCACTACCATATCTCCAGCGTGGGAACGTTGGACTCCAGCCTGGTGCACGCCAGGGAAGTCTTCCGGCTAGCAATCCACCGCGGCGCTGCCGCGATCCTGATCGCCCACAATCACCCCAGCGGCGACCCAACCCCAAGTGCACCTGACCGAAAGGTCACAGAGAAGATCGACGAGGTCGGCAAGATCATCGGCATCCAAATGCTCGACCACATCGTCTACGGAGACGAAACCGGCGATTGCTACTCATTCACGGCCAAGTGCATTTACACGCCCACCGAATACAACAGCTGAGGCCAACCGATGTTACACAACACGCACCGACCGAAAACCTGGGACGACGTTGTTGGGCAGGACAAAGCCGTCACAACGCTCACCCGAATCAAAGACCGCACAGGACTGGCCGGACGGGCCTACTGGATCACCGGACCCAGCGGAAGCGGCAAGACCACTATTGCCAATCTACTTGGCAAGGAGATCGCCGAAGACATCTGCGTCGAGGAAATCGACGCCACCGGCATGAATGCCAACCGGGTGCTCGAACTCGAACGTCACACCAACACCTACGGGCTTGGGCAGAAGAACGGCCGCGCCGTGATCGTCAACGAAGCCCATGGACTCAGAAAGGATGCAATCAGGCAGCTGCTGGTCGTCCTGGAGCGAATCCCTCCCCATGTCGCCTGGATCTTTACCACGACACTGGAAGGCGCTGCATCATTGTTCGACGACTACGACGACGCCTCGCCACTGACCAGCAGGTGCATCCAGATCGCCCTGACACGCCAGGGGCTGCGCAGTTCCTTCGCTAAGCGGGCAAAGGCGATCGCCGAAGCCGAGGGACTCGGAGGCAAACCACTCGAAGCGTTCGAGCGGCTGGCCAAAGAAAGCAACAACAACATGCGCACCATCCTCACCGCCATCGAATCAGGCCAGATGATCCAATGAAAAATAAGGCACGTTGCCCAGACTGCGGGGCGACAGTAGAAGCCACGCAAGACGTGTGCTGCGATACATGCTGGACCAATCGCGTGGCCTACATGGACCGCTGCAAGCACCTTCCATGCGAGGGCAAAAGTTCGCCACCAGAGTGGGAAGCCGCCGAGCACGTAACTAGCGAACCAACCAAGCCGCTGCCGATCGGCATGCGGCACGACGCCAGAATGAAAACGGGGAAGCACCGGAACTCATGAAGACATACAAACTGAGCACGCGGCAAAAGAAGGAACTGCTGCTGAGGAGAAAACTCGTCACCGTCTACCTGCCCGTCGACACAGACGACGACCCACAATCATGGAAGCAATGGGCCAGAGACAGGATCGACATGGAGCCAGGTACACGAGTCGTGTGGGCCCAGCCCATGTCTGTCTGGACACGACGCAGCAACGGCCAGTACAGGGCCAGAACACTCGAATCGCTGCTAGGCGAGATCATTGACAACGCTCGCGACCGGCACGACGACTTTTGCGTGGCCGTCGAGGCCGTGCAGGTCATACTCGCCCCGAGCACCGTGGCGACCAACGGGAACTTCCATAGCGGCTGGCCAGCATTTTGCCGAATCAACGGAACGATGTTCCCCGACAATAGTAACCCCAAGAAGAAAGGGCACGAGTGACACACTGCACAACCATCGTCAAATACGAGGAAAACACGCCCATCTGCTGCGGAAAGCTGCCAACACTGCTTTGCTGGTGGCCGACAGCAATGGTCGCTACTGCGGGACCGGTTCGACGATGCCAAGAGCACACCCCAGACCTCGCTGCCTGCGGCACGGACGCCACGGAAGCATTCGCCGGCGCGGTGTTCGTCCCCAACGCGAGCGATGAATACAGGACGACCCTCGCCGAACTGAGGAAATCAGGGACTCCACTGGCAGGCAACCCAGCCAAGGAAGTCACCACGCATCCAGGCCGATACTCCGTCGTCGTGCTAAATGGCCAGGCGTGGGTCGCCACATTCTGGAGGCTGGTCAACCTGGGCGACTACCACACCGCCAGGAGAAGAATGCCCGAGCTGTTTCGTTGACTCAAGGGGACTGGGAGGGCTAGGATTAGCTTCTGACACTTGTCCTAAACAATCCCCGACAATCCACCACGAGGATCAAGGAAAAGCCATGACTGCCCACCGCGCGCTGGCAGACCAGCTGATTGCCGAGTACGAACAGGTCGACGCCTTCGATGGCGACGCACTGGTACCGGATCGCTCTCCGGCGATCATCGAGATTCGGACGAACGACGCCGAAACCAGGACCCTGCCCGACCCGGAAAACCCCGGGCTCCGACTGACCCTCTGCATGGAGAAAGACGGGGGCGACTGCGTGATCACAGCCAGCAACCCCGTCAATCAAGCAGGAAACAACA
The DNA here is from genome assembly GCA_003561665.1 of Thermoplasmata archaeon. Lineage (GTDB taxonomy): Archaea > Thermoplasmatota > SW-10-69-26 > SW-10-69-26 > SW-10-69-26 > PWVY01. Next base: position 722 of record PWVY01000089.1, on the reverse strand, counting down.
CCCTCACGCTAGACGACGAGGGCGAAACCATCGACCTAGTGGCCGTCAGGATCGACGGCGCCATGCGATGGCGGGTCGTCGGGAACGACGGGGTCGACCTGAGCACCGTGTAACGGGCCTGGGTGACGGACGCCCTCGACTTCCTCCTCCGACTGGGCAGCATCCTCCGCCTGGGAAAACGCCTCTGAAGCCGATTCGTCGATCTCTGGCGAATCGGCTTCGGCTTCGGCTTCGCCTTCATCTTCCTCCTCGACCAGTCCGCCACCACTGACCACGCGCAGCATTCTGCCGCCATCGGTCGACGGGTCCGTGATCGCCCGCGCAATGTCTTCGTCAGCCATCAAATCCACGCTGGCGGCCACCAGCTTGGCAAGCTCTGCGTTGTGCATCTTGAGAAGCTTTTCGCAAGTGTTGATCGAATCGCCGTGGACCTCGCTCAACCCCTGCACGGCCTGAAAGAAGAAACTACTCGACAACTGCTTGTAGACCAACTGCATGGCCAGCAGGGCGACGACGTTAGCCCGGTTGCTGCACACCGCGTTAACGGCTACGACGATCCTCGAAGCCTCGTCGAATGCCCAGTCAGAGAGCGCTTCCCGATGGCCGTCAAGGAGCGATTGGTTGGCCTTCACGAGCCGCGCGACGTACTCCTCCTGCTCTTTTGCAGCAGCCTCAATCAAGGACGAGAGAAAAGGATCGCCAGATGGCTGAGGGCCTTCGTG
>PWVY01000014.1 GCA_003561665.1 Thermoplasmata archaeon | reverse complement strand
CCCCTCCCCCATCGAGAATGAAACACTGGACCTGCTTGGATGGGCCTGGCGGAGAACCCCCAGCCAAATCGGAGCCTTTGATCTGGACCTTCGTATCTTCGAGGAAATGCCCCGCTACCTGCAGGGAGCCCTCATCGAGGAACACGAGATCCTCTGGACCCAGGACGAACCAAGCCTGTACGAATACCTCTACCCCTACCGCCGGTTATGGGAGCACGAGCGCCACCGTCACGTGCTCACCAAGGACGAAGCCCTCCGATTGGTCCAAGGCGACACGCCCCTCTGACCCACGCGTTCTCGCCCTCGGAGACCAGCCACGGTACGCTTATATACCATCCTCCCTTGGTGCGGGTAACTTCACCCGCGCGCGAGGACCCGTCCCCGCGCGAGGGGCTTAACCGAAGGAGAGGTGCCGATTCATGGGCCGGAAAGAAGAGAACATCGAGCGCGCCAAGGACATCATGAACAAACCCGAGTTCATCCGGAACATCGGGACCGCCGCTCACATCGACCACGGCAAAACCACGTTCAGTGACAACCTCATCGCTGGCGCCGGCATGATGAGCGAAGAACTCGCCGGCGAGCAACTCGTGCTCGACTTTGACGAGCAAGAGCAAGAACGAGGCATCACCATCAACGCGGCCGCGCTATCCATGGTGCACGAATACGAAGGCGAAGACCACCTCATCAACCTCTTCGACCCCCCCGGCCACGTGGACTTCGGCGGTGACGTCACGCGAGCCATGCGCGCCATCGACGGCGCCATCATCCTCGTCGACGCCGTCGAAAGCATCATGCCCCAAACCGAGACCGTCGTCCGGCAAGCCCTCCGCGAGAAAGTCAAACCCATCCTCTTCATCAACAAGGTCGACCGGCTGATCAACGAGGTCAAAATCGGTCCCGAAGAGATGCAACAAAAGTTCGCCAGCATCATCCGCGATGTCAACGGGCTCATCCGCAAGTTCGCCCCCAACGACGAGATCGCGCAACACTGGCAAGTCAGCGCCGAAGACGGCACCACCGCCTTCGGAAGCGCGCTCTACAACTGGGCCGTTAGCGTCCCCTGGATGGAACGCACCGGGTTCACCATGGGGCACGTGTACGACCGGCTCGAGAACGAAGAACTCCGCGAACTCATCAAAGAATGCCCCCTCTCGGATGTCATGCTCAACCTCGTGATCCGCCACCTACCCCCACCCGATGAGGCGCAAAAATACCGCATCCCTCACATCTGGCGCGGCGAGGTCGACACGGACTACGGGCAAAGCCTCGTCAACTGCGACGAGACCGGGCCGCTTTCCTTCATGGTCACCAAAATCATCATGGACGAACACGCCGGCGAAGTCGCCGTCGGTCGCATGTTCAGCGGTCAAATCGAACGCGGACAAGAGGTCTACATCAGCGGGACCGCCGGTAAACACCGCACCCAAGGCGTGAGCATGATGGTCGGCGCGGACAGCGTCACCGTGGACCACGTCGACGCCGGGAACCTCGCCGCCGTCACGGGCCTTAAAGAAGCCATCGCCGGCAGCACCGTGACGGGCGAGAAGGACGTTGAACCCTTCGAACGCATCGTTCACGTCAGCGAACCCGTCGTCACCGTCAGCGTGGAAGCCAAGCACGTCGCCGAGCTTCCCCAACTCATCAAAGCCCTTCGCAGCATCAGCAAAGCCGACCCCAGCATCGTGGTCGACATCGACCCCGAAACGGGTGAGAACCTCATCAGCGGCATGGGCGAGCTGCACCTGGAAGTCACCGAGCACCGCCTCGAGGAAGAGCACGGCATCCAGGTCGTCACCAGCGAACCCATCGTGGTCTACCGCGAAGGCGTGCAAAAGAAGAGCGAAGAGTTCGAAGGACGCTCCCCCAACCGTCACAACCGCTTGTTCTTCGAGGTTGAACCCCTCGACCAAGACACGGTCAACGCGCTCCGCGAGGGCGAACTCCCCGACGGGAAAGTCCGCTCGCAAGATGAGAAAGAGGTCCGCGAGAAACTCATGGAGCTCGGTTGGGAGCGAGACGAAGCCCGCTCGGTCACGTGGGTTGACGGGACCAACATCTTCGTGGACGGCACGAAAGGTGTCCAGTATCTCTACGAGACGATGGAGCTGATCCATGAGGGCTTCATGGAGGTCATGAGCGGTGGACCCCTGGCGGATGAACCCGTGATGGGTGTGAAGGTGCGCCTGTTGGATGCCAAGCTGCACGAGGACGCCATCCACCGGGGCCCCGCGCAAACCATCCCCGCCGTGCGCAACGCCATCTACGGCGCCATGCTCACCGGGGACGCGCTGCTTCAAGAACCCCGCCAGAAAGTGTTCGTGAACGTGCCCCAAGACCTGATGGGGGATGTCACGCGGGAACTGCAACAACGACGCAGCACCATCGATGACATTGAAAGCGAAGGCGAAAGCGCCATCGTGAAAGCCGAAGCCCCCGTCAGCGAGATGTTCGGTTTCAGCGCTGCCATCCGAAGCGCCACCGGAGGTCGAGCGTTGTGGAGCACGGAGCAATCCGGGTTCCACGCGGTGCCCCAGAACCTCCAAATGGACATCATTCGAGAGATCCGCCAACGCAAAGGCATGAAAGAAGAGATCCCCGGGCCCGCCTACTACGCAGACTAAGCGGACCAGATTCACCTCAGGCCCGTTCGGCGAATCCAGAGTATCTCACCGCTAGGTCTGCTAGCGACGAGTGGGCAATCCCTGCAAGACGAATCTGGCTAGATCCTCTTGGGCAGGGTTTCATGGATTCTCTTCTGCTTTCTCAAGCAACGCGTGGTAGAGGTATCGGGAGAGAAAGTGCCGTTAGAAGGTTGTCAAGTGTTTGTTTGAAGGCTTCAGGGGAGGAGTGCTTCCCTTCCAGGCACTCACCAGAGGGGGGAATGGGGCGGGGCGGTGATGAGTTCTAGTTGAAAGAGTCCCGCCGACTGTCGTCCATGATTATTCATGATTCAACAATTTTACCATTAAAGGAGTTACCTTTCCAAAAAATCACTGTTTGTGGAAAACCTTTATAAGAGTGTAGATGCAAAGGAGAAAGCGATGGCGACCGAGCTTGACGACCAAGGACGTCTTTACGTTCCCAAGAAGGTGCGAGAGCGCTATGGGGAGAAGTTCCGCATGGTGGAGCTCCAAGACGGGATCAAACTGATCCCAGTTGCTGAAGATCCAATCCAGGATCTCCAGGACGCGATGCCTGGGATCCAAGGCGTCCCCTTATCTAGGCTAAGAGACCAAGCTGAACAGGCGGCCCGTGAAGATGCCCTACGCTGACACCGATTTTTTCCTGGCGCTTGCCAAGAAGGAGGATTGGCTCAAAGAACCGGCCCAATCCTTATTGACAGAACATAGAGGGCACATCTGGACGAGCCTGGTGACGTTTGTCGAGATTGCCTACAATGCGGAAGAGTATGAGATCGATTTAGAACGGACCGCTTTAAATATTCTGGAGATTGCAGATGTAGACGTGAATCCCTCCCGCATCTTCCAAGCGTACGCGTACATCGAGGATGGTCTCAACGTGATGGATGCCTTCCACGCGGCAGCAGCAGGTCAAGAACCGATTATCAGCTCGGACCACGCCTACGGCCAAGCTGGAATCGAGACAATCCTCCTCCAACCGAACGATCCGGAATAACTCTTCGAAGGTGATGTTCAACGTGGAAGATACGTCTATGACCGCAGACAAAAACATAGGTTTTTGTCGACGGTCGTCGACAAACGAGCTTTTCTACATCCCGTAGAGTATTTAGGGTTGTGAAAGAAAAAGGGGGAAGAACTTGGTTCTTGATATTAATCAAGTTACGGATGCTTTCGATGGGTCCGTCAGGGTAGTGTCCAATCTTTTTTCTCATGCTGTTGGGGGCAAATGAATCGGTGGTTGGTGGCTGTGGCTCCGATTGCTACCCCGGGCACATCTCGCGCCTTCATGTCCTCCCGCCGCACCGGGCCGGTGCTCGCCAGGCAGCCAATTCCTCCCCCAAAACCCGTCCTCTAGGATGTCTCGATAGTTGAACCGGGTTGTCGAAAAAAGTCAGGTTATCCTCGATCACGCGTTTGAGCTTCGCCGACGATGCGGGCCCATGGGAGGACCTCGGGATTGCGGTCGTTTCTCTGGCGGGATAAGTCCATCTGTGGCTTTTTTTGAAGGTTGGCCCCATGGCTGGGATGGTCACCTTCTGGGGGGTTATCGTTGTTAATCTTGGGGGATGGTTTGGACGCCGGGCTCATCTTGGAGGTCGTGGTCCAATGTGAGGAGGGGGGCTTGGATTCTTCGTGCGGTCGCGTAGATGAGGGTGTCCGCGAGGCTGACCTTGTCGTGTCCTTCGCTTCGAAGGCGTGCGTATGTTTGTGCGCCTTCGAGGGCGTCTTCCCGGGTTAGGGGTTCATAGCGGACGTGCTGCTCCACGTCCGTGACGGCGTTGTCGTTTTCGACTCGGCCGAGGTGCTGGAGGGCCGCCAGCTCTGCGAGGACGATTGGGTTCGTGACGGCTCGTCGTTGTTGCTGTATTCGTGGCAGGTGGGATGCTGCTGGTTCGTCTTCGAGGACGGCGACCCAGATGCTCGTATCGAGGACTGCTTCGCCGCTTTCTGATGGTTGAGGCGGGGGCACCGGATCGCCTCGTTAGTCGAGGTGATGGTCGCCCCAGAGTTCTTTGTCGGTGGCGCGGCCTAGTTGTCCTTTGTACTTGCCTTTGAGGTTCAGGATATCCTCGCCCGTTGCCCCTTTGGGGCGGACATCGATCTCGACGGTTTGCCCTTCTTGTAGGTTCAAACGTCGTGCCTCGGCTGCTGGAACGCAAACGTAGAGGCTTTGGTTGATGCGTACGACCTTGGCTTCCGCCATGTTTAACGTATGCTAAATACGTGGCTTTGGTATATCAACCATTCGTTGAGGCCGAAGGAGGGACAAGGGTGGCTGCGCCAAATAGAAGGGAAAGAGTATCGGCTCCCGAGTGTTGGGTACCACGAACGTCTCCCGTTTGAATTTGGCTAGGTCGTGTTTGTGATTATTCACCGTCCCCGCGTCCCCGAGGGGGTTTTCACGACCGTCTTCGCGTGCCGATAGCGAGGGCGCCGAGGATGCTTGCGATGAGCAGGGGTAGGGCGGGGCCGGGGGCTTCGTCGGGTGCGGCTATGGTGACGGTGATCTCGTGGGTGCCGGTGAGGCCTTCTTCGTCGGTGGCGGTGGCTTCGATGAAGATGGCTTGATCCGTCTCGACGGTGGGCGCTGTCCATTCAGCGCTCCAGGCGTCTAGCCCGTCAACCTCAAGGGGTTCGCCGTCAGCGGTGAGGGCGATGGTGGTGAGGCCAACGTCGCCTTCGCTTGCGGTGCCTTCGATGGTGAGCGTTTCGCCGGCGGGGATCTGTGCTCCGTCTTCGGGTTGCGTGATGATGACGCTTGGCGGGTCGGTGGCGAGGATGGTGACGGTGATGCTTGCTTGGGCGGTTTCGTCGTTCTCGTCGGTGACGGTGGCGGTGATGACGTCGACGCCGGCTTCGGTTGGGGTCCATTCGGCGCTCCATTCGTCGAGGCCGTCCACGGTGAGGGTTTCGCCTCCAGCTTGAACGGTGACGGTTTCGAGGGTGGCATCGCCTTGGGTGGCGGTGCCTTCGATGGTGACGGTGGTGTCGAGTTGGATCTCGTCTTCGTCGCTGGGGGTGGTGATCTCGATGGTGGGGGGCTGCGTGGGCGCGGCTTCGACGGTCACGTTCACGGTGGCGGTGTTGGTTTCGCCGATTTCGTCCGTGATGGTGGCTTGGATACCTTGTTCGCCGATCTCGGTGGGCGTCCAGGTGGCGTTCCAGGTTTCGAGGCCTTCCACGGTGAGGGTGTCGTTCCCGGCGGTGAGTTCGATGCTTTCGAGCGGTGCATCGCCTTCGGTGGCCGTGCCTTGGATGCTTGCGGGTTGTTGGTGGGCTAGGGTTTGGCCTTCTTCGGGCGCGTCGATGGTGATGCTGGGTGGCGTGGGCTCGTCAATGTGGGGTGCGTGGCTGAGTTGGACGGCGCCTTGTTTGACGATCTCGTCGTTGTCGGTGTCGAGGTAGACGATGTCGCCGAGGCTGAACCTGTTGTCGGCTTGGGTGTCGAGGTAGCGGAGGGTCCCGGTGTAGCTGTTGAGTTCTTCGCCGAGGTTGGTGTTGGTTCCCGTGGCGGTTTCTCCAGCGTTGGGCCCGGTGAGGAGGAGGTCGCCTCGAGTGATTTCGCCGTTGTTGTCGACGTCGTAGACGAGGATGTCGCCGGGGGTGAGTTCGCCTGCACCGTCTTCGTCGATGTAGCCTAGGTCCCCGTTGAGGGTTTGGGTGCTGATGCCCCAGTCGTTGTCCATGGTTTGGACTTGGCTTCCTGGCTCGTGGTCGCTCATAGGGTTTGCTAGGCGGATGGCGTTGCGTTGAACTTGCTCGCCGTGGGTGAGGTAGGTGCGGTCGTTGGAGCTGTAGGTTCCGTCTCCGATGAACTGGAACTCGAGGTCGTCGTCGAAGTCTTGGAGCAGGTAGGTAGCGTCTGCGTCGCCGAAGGCGACGATGGTGCCCGCATCTCCGCCGGGGGTGTCGCCGAGGCGAACGTCTCCAATGGTGACGTAGTCGTTGTCGCCGATGTCGAGGATGTAGGCTTCGTCGTCGTCTTGGGTGCCGTCCTCGTCTTCGTCGTAGAAGCCGAACGTGGGCGTGTCTTCGAGGTCTGTGAGGCCGAATCGGTTGTATTCGTGAGTGGTGGTGACGAGGGTGCCGGCGTCGACGCCTGCGAGGATCACATCCCCGCGGGAGGCTTCTCCGTCGCTTGTCGTGTCGATGTCATAGTAGAGCGTGTCTCCAGGGGAGAGAGAGCCGGTAGCGTCCACGTCGAAGAAGCGGAACTCACCGTCGAGGGTTTCGAGATCTCGGTCGTGGTCGGCGTCGGCGCTTGATACTCTCGTGAAGGCTTCTCCGCCGATGCTTGATGTGATCCTCAAATCCCCGCTTTCGACGGTGGAGCTATCGGAGAGGTACACGGGTTCGTCACGGTCCAGTTGCCCGTCTCCATCGGAATCGTAGAACATCAACTCGAGAGAGTTGTCTTGTTCGAGGACGTGTTCGAAATCCTCGATGTCGCCGACGATGGTTCCGAACCCTGGCGTCCTGTCGTCCGCGGTCGCGGAGGGTGCAAAGACCAGGAGGAGCGCGGTCGCCAGAGCGGCGAGCGTGACGGTGAAGATCCCAAGGCGGGGCATCGGGGCCTGAATTGCGACCCCCTGCTTAGGTTCTCTGGAATGTCCCCGCGCTTCTATGGTTTGAACGTGAGAGGTGAAGAAACGGGAGGAGGGAGGGCTCGGGGTGTCCCGAGCCTAAGGGTTCCGGGAGCGTGTAGACTATCGGAGGCGTCGAGCCACAACGGCGATTGCGGCGAGGATCGCGGCGAGCGCGGTGAAGCCTGGGGTTTCGACTTCCTCGTCGTCGATGGGTTCGACCGTGTCGTCGTCGACCTCGTCGTCGTCGGCTTCTTGGACGTTGAACGTCACGCTGTCGGTTGCCGTGTTCCCATCAGCATCGCTCACGGTGACGGTAACGTCGATGTCTCCGGCTTGTTGGGGCGTCCATGTCCCCGTCCAGTCCGCGATGCCTCGCACGTTGAGGGATCGATCCTCAGCGGTGAGGCGCAGGCTCGTGATGGCCGCATCGCCTCGTTCTGCGGTTCCGGATAGGCTGACTTGTTCACCTTCGGTCGCGGTGGCGCCGTCTTCGTGGCTATCGATGCTGACCGTGGGCCCTACGGGGGTTGGGTCTTCGATCGTGACGGTGACGCTGTCGACGGCCGATTCTCCGTCTGCATCTTCCACCGTGACGCTGATCGTGTAGTCGCCAACCTCGTCGGGGGTCCAGGTGGCGCTCCAGCTTGAGAGGCCCGAGACGGGGAGCGTCTCGTCGTTGACGGTCAACGTGATGCCGTCTAGGGCTGCATCACCGGCGCTTGCAGTCCCGTTGATGTGCACCTCGTCGCCAAGGGCGAACGTGGCGTCCGCGTCAGGCGTCGTGATACTGATCGAGGGTGGGGTCGTCGGGTCCGTATCGTCTTCGTCGTCGTCATCGGGATCGGTCGGGGTTGGGGAGGGCGTTGTAGTATCGCGGACGGCGTCTGCTTCGCCGCTTAGGCGGATGCTGAACAGGCTTGCCGCGTTCCCTTCGATGGTTCCCTCGGTCAGGTAAATCTGGTCGCCCAGTTCGACTTCGCCGTTCCTTTGGGTGTCATGCCAGTAGAGGTTCCAGTTGTCTTCGTTTTCCAGATCGAACGCGCTACGGTCTGCGTCCCCGGTGAACACCATGGTGCCGGGTCCGAAGGTTGAGTCTCCAACGCTGATCTCGGTGAGGCGGATGTCGCCTCGGTTGAGTTCGTCGAAGTCGGCTCCGTCGAAGATCTGGGTTTTGAGCGAGACGTAGACCGGATCGTCGTCGTCGTACCCGTCGCCGTCGCGGTCAACCCATCGGATGTAATCCTCGAATGGGTCATCTCCCGTCGTGATGGAACCACTTGTTAGGCGGTCGTCGTCTCCGCTTTGCACCATGGTTCCGGCGTCGTGGTCGCCGAAGCTTAGCAGGCGGAGGTCGTTCGTTGTGATGCGGTCGTTTTGGGAGTCGAAGCTCAGGTAGAACGTGTCATCACCGATGCTTGTACCTCGGTCGTAGCGTTTGAGGAACTGGTCGCTTGGGTCCACGCGGTGGAGTTCTACGTCGTACTCGTTGCTGGTGGCATCGATGATCTCGTGGTCATCTCCGAGTTGGACATCCCCGATACGGACGCGATCGGTGGGGTGCTCATCCGTGTCGCAGTCCGTATCCGCATCCAACGAGTCATCGCACCAGCTTATGTAGAGGTGATCGTCGTCACCGACGCCAAGCTGGGAGACGTCAGGATCGTCCGCGTCAACGCGTTCTCCCGCTCCACCATCAGCTTCTGGGTTCCCATCGCTGGGCCCATAGTCGATGAACCGGAAGTCGCCTTCGTTGACGTAATCGTCGAACGAGTAGTAGATGAACTCGCCAGCGCCGTATCCATCCCAGTCGCCGTCGGTTCCGGTGACTTTGATGTTGTTATCGCTGTTGAGATCTGATGCGCAGTCCAGATCAAGGTGATCGATGTCTTCCCCTTCGCATCGGACCGTGGAGAGGGGGGCAAGGGTTTCCTCCACGTCTCCATCTGCCCAGTCGTAGAACATTCGAACGTCCCCGTCGGTCACGTTGAACGAGTCGTCGTCGTAGTAGATGGGGTCGGTCCCCACGGTGAAGCTTGCTCCGGCGGCCGAGCCAGGGGCCGATCCGTTCGTGGATCGTAGTTGTTCCACGCGGTGGGAGTCTTGTCCGAGGATCTCGTCCTCGATCACATCGAAGTCATTTGCGAGCGTGTCGAGGTCGTCTCCCCACCGGTCGGAGGGGATGTCCGGATGGTAGAGGAGGATGTCATCATCGGAGAAGGTGCTCGTGTCCCCGTTTTCGGAGTCTTGGTAGATGATGGGCGAGGTTCCGGGGAAGCTGGGGTTGGAGTCTGTGGAGTTCAGGCTTAGCACGTTGGCCAGGTTCGAATCTCCGTCCAGGTCTTCCCAGTCGCTACAATCGGAATGGTTGAGGTCCTCGCCTTCTTCGTCGCATGAGACAATCGAGTTTGCAAGGATATTGGGTGCGTATAGGCGTGTATCGCCGTCGGAAACCTCGTTGGAATCGGAGATGTATGCAGCGTCAACGTCCTCTACCCAGTCCCCGTCGGGGGCCATCGTTTTGCCGTCGCTGAGGCGTTCAAGCTCCACGGTGTGGGCTTGGTCCGCGTTGTGGAGCATGATGAACCATTCACCGTCCACAGGGTTGGCCGTGTCTCCACCATATGCAACGAGGTCGCTGTCTCCGGATTCGACAACGGTGCCGGCGTTGAACCCTTCGAAGTCGGTTAGGCGAATGTCGCCCTGGCTGAGCGTCGTCTCGTCGCCTCCTTCACCGTCTGGTTTGTGGATGTAGACGGGGTCTTCGCCAGGCGTGTACGTGCCAAGCCCGTCGATGTCGAGGAAGTAGATGAGGTCCGCAAGGGCCCATGTCTCGTCGATGCGTTCGCCTTGCCCTTCGCTGGTACTCGTGACGCGGTCCCCGAGGCTCCCGCTGTCAGCTTGAAGGATGATGTCATTCTCAAGGATGGCCCGATCATCACCTGCGTCGTCGAATTGTTGGAAGTGGATGAAGAAGTGGCGATCCTTCCACGGGGAGTCAACTTCGTCCGTAACGGCCAAGTAGGCCTCGTCTCCCACATCGAAGACGTTGTGAGGAACGATCGCATCAGAGGGCTCTAGCATGTCACCAAAGCTGGGGGCTCCCGCGCTTGTAAGGGCGATGTCAAGGTTGCCCGCGAAGGGGCTATCCGGGTCCTGGACGAGGATGAGCACGTCCTCTTGACCAGTGAACTCTCCATCGTTGGACACATCGTAGTATTTGAGGTGCCATCGGTCAGCGTTCCCATATCGCTCGAAGGTGCGGGAGATGGGGAAGTCTTCGCTGTCCTCATCGGCGGCGTCATCCAAGTCATCGTCCCCGCTTTCGACGAGGGTTCCTGCGTTCCCGCCGTCAGAGTCTGTAAGGCGGATGTCGTTGACGCCTAGCGTTCCGTCGGTGCTCAGGTAGATCCAGTCGTCTTCGGTGTGGGCAGGGTTGTCGTCCTTGTCGAAGCCGTGGATGCCGTCTGCCTCGATGAAGCCCACGTTTTGATCGAATTCATTCGTGGCAATGACGGGCGTGCTTCGGAGTTCTTCGTTACGGTCGTCGTCGCCGCTTGCCACGGCCGTGCCTGCGTCGCCACCGTCGGTGTCGGTAAGGCGAACGTCGTGTCGGTCAACCTCGTCGCACTCGTTGTCCCATACGATGTAGTAGTCTGCGTTCGCGGCGGCACCCGTGGTGCGGCATACGGTGTGTGTGGGAGCGTCGGTGAGGACGGGGAGGTGGTCTCCGTCTCCGTCCATGACGCGATCGCCTAGGCTGTCAGCGCTCGCAGAGCTGGCGAGGAGGATGCCGCCGGCGAGGAGCGCGAGCGCGATCAGGCTTATGGTGCCGATGCTTGGGCGGTCGAGTGCGTGGAACCATCGGGTGGTTCGTGGCGAGGTTTCCGCGTTGGGCGTGGATCGGTCCGTCATCAGTGTCTCCCCCAGGGTGTGAACCGTGATGGTTCACCCTTGAAGTCGGGCGAGGATGCTATCTCCCCTACTTAAACGAAGGGATTTTCCCCTTCGGGTAGGACACACCGTGTTCGTTCAGGATCTTCTAGATGAAGGCTTTCGCTCACGTATTTGAAGATGAGAAAAGAAGAAGGGGGGGAAGGGCCCGGCGGGGGCCGGGTCTACGGGGTTTCGCTGTCGGTTGCTTGCTTAGTTGCGTCGGAGCAAGGCGGCAAGGCCGACGGTCGCGAAGAGAGCTGCGAGCGCGGTGAAGCCGGGAGTTTCGACTTCCTCATCGTCGACGGGTTCCTCATCGTCGTCATCGATGGGTTCCACGTCGTCATCGTCCTCCTCGGCCACGCTAACGGTTACGGAGTCCGTAGCGGTTTGGCCCGCCTCGTCTTCAGCGGTTGCCGTGATCACGAAGGATCCGGCGGTGTCGGCCGCGGTCCAGGTGGCGCTCCAGTCCTCGTCACCTTCGACATCGAGGTCTTCGTTGTCGACGGTGACGGTGACTTGGACATCTTCGCCACTGGCGGTGCCTTCGATCGTGACCTCTTCACCAGGCTCGAACTCGTCGCCATCGGTGGGGGTCATGATCTCGATCATGGGCTCATCGGGCATCTCTTCAGCAACGGGGATGGAGATGCTGTCCGTGGCCGTGTTGTCGGCGGCATCCGTCACGGTGGCTTCGATCGTGTATTCGCCCGCTTCGACGTCTTCCCACGTGGCACTCCATTCGTCGACGCCGTCGACTTCGAGTTCATCACCGTTTACGGTCACGGTCACTTCTTCGAGGTCGTCCGCACCGGCTTCAGCGGTGCCGCTGATCTCGACGGTGTCACCGATGTTGAATTCGGCTCCGTCTTCGGGTGCGTCGATGCTGATGCTGAGTTCTTCATCGGGGTCGGGGTCGGGGTCGGGATCGACGACCTCGAACGTGCCGGCAAGGCGCACATCGTAGAGGTTCGGGATCTCGTTCGCGCTTAAGTCGTGGATGCTGGCGTAGGCCCAGTCCGTGGAGCGGAACTCACCGCTGTTGTCGGCGTCGAAGAACGCAATCGACGAGTCTCCCCCAACGTTCGTGCCGCTACCGTAGGTGACAAGATCGTTGGCCCCGCTTCTCACGAGCGTCCCAACGTCGTGCTGGTCGGTGGGCGTCAAGCGGATGACCCAGTTGCTGTCGCTGGAGGCGGACACCTCTTGCTCGCCGTCCTCGTTGACGATGTAGAGCCAGTCTCCTTCGCCGTAGATGCCATCGTCTGAGCGGTCGATCCAGACCAGCTCGAAGTTCTGACAATTGGCGCTTGCGCCTAGTTCGGTCGTGTCGGTAGCGGTTACAAGCGAGCCGGCGGGGTTGTCGCCCCAGGCAACAAGACGGATGTCGTTGCGCTGGATCTGCTCAGCGCCGTCATCTTGCCAGCTGAGGTAGTAGCCGTCCTCGTGGAACCGGTCCCCGAGGTCCGCTTGGCAGATGACTGGGCCGTCCTCGGCTTCAGTCATGGTGGGGACGAAATCGGCGTCGCCCAGCGTCACGGAGCTGCCGAAGCCTTCATCCTCGTGGGTGAGCCGGATGTCGAACATGCCCGGCACAGGGTTGTCTCCGAGGTTGACATCGGGATCGACGGAGACGTACATCCAGTCACCGCGCTCGAAGCTGTCGGTGTTGTCCACGTCGAAGTAACCGAACAGGAGCGGCGCTGCAGCGTCGGCCTCGTTGATGAAAGCCTGACTGTTGAAGTTGCGGACGTCCTGGTCGCCGCTGAACACAATCGAGCCGGCCTCGTAGTTGTCCGTGTCGGTGAGGCGAATCCCGACGTCAT
>PWVY01000248.1 GCA_003561665.1 Thermoplasmata archaeon | reverse complement strand
GGTTTCGATCTCGTCGTAGCGGGGGTCTTGGGGGTTGGGTTCGGGTTGGGGGTCTTCGTTGGGGGTGGTGGATGGTTGGGGTTCGGTGGGTGTGGGTGTGGGTGTGGTGGGGGGGGTGGGGTTGGGGGGTTCGGTGGTGGGTTCGCGGGTTCGGACGACGTCGATGCTGGAGCCGCCGTGTCGGGTTTCGCGGGGGCGGATTTGGCAGAAGAGGGGGACGGCGATGCTGGGTTCGCTGACGAGGCCGGTGCCGACGGGGAGGGCTTGGATCTCGTCTTCGATGCCGGGGGGGAGGCCTTCGACGCTTTTGCTGATGGCTTTGAGGTCGTTGGCGTTGGTGACTTTGAGGATGATTTGCGTGTTGCATTGGCTGAGGACGTTCTTGTCGACTTTGGCGGGGCGTTGGCTTACGACGCTCAGGCCCATGCCGAATTTGCGTCCTTCGCTGGCGATGGTTCGCAAGATCTCGCCGCTTGCGGCTTGGCTGAGGTGGCGCTCGGGGGCGAAGTTGTGGGCTTCTTCGAGGACGAGGAGGTGAGGGGGTACGCGGCTGATTTTGCGGGCTTGGAAGAGGTCGTCGGCGACGCGCGCGGTGATGAGTTGTTGGACCTTGGGTGCGAGGCCTTTGAGGTTGAGGATGGTGGCGCGTGCTTCTTTGACGAGGTCTTCGGCGGGGGGGGGGTTTTGGCTTAGGATGCCGAGTTCTTGAAGGTCTTCGAGGGCTTGGAGGACGGGCCATTTGCTTGAGCCTTTTTGGGCCTCGACGCTTTCGATGATGTCTTCGAGCGTGTAGGGGGTGTCGAGGTCTCGGATGGCTTGGTGGAGGGTGCCGGTTTGTGCGCTGGTGAGGCCGTCTGTGAGGAGTTCGCTGATGTCGCGGGCTTGAAGGTTGCGTTCGTCGAGGCGGAAGGGTTCCGCCTCGGGGACGGCGTCGGTGTCGACGGCGTATTCGAGGACTTGTTCGGGGTACCCGCGGGGTTTGACGTCGAAGCGTCGCATCATGGGCATGTCGTGGTTGCTGGCGTTGGGGGCTTGGAGGCTGGCGTGTTCTCCGTGGGGGTCGATGGCGACGATGGGGACGTCGTTTTTGAGGAGTTCTTCCATGAGGACGCCGAGGGCGTAGCTTTTCCCGGCTCCGGTTTTGGCGAGGATGCTGCAGTGTTTTTGGACGAGTTCGTTCACGTCGAGGTGCACGGGGAGTTCGAGGCCTCGAAGGCGGCCCAGGTAGGCGCCGTTCTCGTCGAGGTTGAGCACGGTTCGTACTTGATCGGCGCCGGCTTTCTCGACGGGGGTTTGGGCTTTAGGGGGCGTGTTGGGGACGGTGAGGCGTCCTTGCGCGTCGCGTCGGCCGATGATCTTCGCGTCGGCGATGAGGGCGCCTTCGTCGTCGCTTGTTTTGTTGGCTTCGCGCTCGATCTTGGTGACTTGCGCGAGGTAGGCGTCGTTGCCGTGATCGATGGTAACGTACGTGGTAGCGGACAGGTCGGGGTCTTGAACGCTGAAGGAGAACCGGTGCGTGCCCACGTCCCCGACGATGCGGCCGACCTGGCCGGGTGATGGTTGAGCCGTCACGGCGTCTTGGTCCCCGTTGGTTGAGCCATGCCCCATAAGGCATGGATGACCTGGGGGGCGATGCTTAAGGGTTGAGGTAGGGTCACCGATGCGTAAGGAGGGGGAGCTCCTGGCAAGGGTTTAAAAGCGTGGAGCGATGCTGAGGCAACGTATGAACATCCCGGAGACCGGGCTTTCTGAGCAAGAGTTGGGTGAGCGCTTGCATCGTGCCCGGGAGAAGGATACCCCGTTTTTGTCGGGGCGCGTGCTTGGGTCGATGTGCACGGCGCCGCATCCGGCCTCTGTGGAAACGTTCCGTTTGTTCTTGGATACGAACTTGGGGGATCCGTTGATCAACCCGGGCGTGGTGGAGCTTCGGGATGAAGCGTTGGAGATGTTGGGCGATCTTGTGGGGGCAGGCCCACGTTCGGGGGGTTTGTTCCTTAGCGGTGGGTCGGAGGCGAACTTCACGGCGTTGCGTTTGGCTCGGGATACGACGGGTCGTCGGGAGGTTGTGATGCCTCGTACGGCGCATTTTAGTTTCCGTAAGGCCGCGCATGCGTTGGGGATGCGCGTGGTCGAGACGGGCCTGACGGAGACGTTCGAGGCGGACGTGGAGGACATCAAGGAGGCGGTGACGTCTGAGACTGCGTGCGTGATCGGGGTGGCGGGGAACACGGAGTTCGGCGCGGTGGACGACATCGAGGCCATCGGGGAGGTGGGGGAGGATCAGGGGGCGTGGGTGCACGTGGATGCGGCGTACGGTGGCTTCATCTTGCCGTATTTGCCGGAGCCTGTACCGTTCGGTTTGGATGTGGATGGGGTTTCAAGCGTGACGATCGATCCGCACAAGATGGGGCGTGCGGCGATCCCTGCGGGTTGTTTGTTCGTGGAGGATGAGGAGGTGTTGATGGAGGGTGCCACGCGGACGCCGTACGTGTCCACGGAGCGTCAGGCGGGCTTGTTGTCGACGCGGCCGGGGGCTGCTGCCGCGTCGATGTGGGCTGCGTTGAACGCGATCGGGCACGAGGGGTACCGGATCCAGGCCCGAAGCGCGGTGGAGATCGCGGAGTGGTTCGGGGGCGTGATGGAGAACAAGGGGGCCACGTTGATCCGCAAGCCGGGGTTGGGCATCGTCTCGTTGGCCGTGGAGGAGAACGTGGCCGCGCGTGAGTTGTTGGCTGAGGAGGGTTGGAAGGTTTCGTTGACGACGATCGTGCCGGGGATACGGATCGTTTGTATGCCGCATGTGACGACGGAGAACTTGACGCGGTTCGTGGAGGGCTTGCCGAACACGTTGGAGGTTGATGATGGTCGCATCTTACACGCTTGAGGATCTGCAAAGGGACCACGAGATCGAGCTGGAGGGCATCCTGGACGAGGTTCGCGAGCATGATCCAACAAGCTTGGTGGGGTTGCAATTGCCGGATGGGATCCGGGATTATGGGCCCGCGTTGGCCGCGTGGGTCGAGGAAAAGACGGGAACGCCGTGCGTGATCAGCGGTGATCCCTCGTTCGGGGCGTGTGATCTTGCCTTGCAGTTGGAGCATGTGGGCGTGGACTTGTTGATCCATTTCGGGCATAGCCCGATGCCTTCGCTAGGGGAGATCGACGCGTTTCGGGTCATGTTCGTGCCTACGCACAGCAAGGCGCCCGTCGAGGGTGTCGTGCGCGAGGCGGCGGGTTTGATGGAGGGCCCGCGCGTGGGGTTGTTGACCACCGCGCAGCATGCGAACAAGATCGGCGATGTGGCTCGCGTGTTGGAGGAGGAGGGCCTGGAACCGATGGTGGGGTATGGGGATAATCGGGTGATCAACCCGGGCCAGTTGTTGGGGTGCAATTTCACGGCGGCGCGCACGATCGCGGAGCGGATTGATGCGTTCTTGTACGTGGGGAGCGGGGATTTTCATCCGATCGCGGCGGCGTGGGGGTTGAAGGATATGCCCTTGGTGGTG
>PWVY01000251.1 GCA_003561665.1 Thermoplasmata archaeon | reverse complement strand
TGCCGACGCCGGCGTTGTGGCGTGTGGCGCCGTCGATGCGGATGCGTCCTGTGCCTGAGTCTTGGGGGTAGCCTTGGTAGAGGCGGGCGACGGTTCGTTTGGTGCCTTCGATCTGGATCACGTCCCCGGTGTGGGCGCCGAGTTGGTGCGCCATCTGGGGGTCCAGGCGTGCGATGTTGCGCCGGGCATCTTGGGGCTTGGCTTCTTTGACTTTCGCGGTGAGTTCTTTCGTCGTCATGGTCTTGCTCGTGTTGGGGAGGGGCGTGTGTTCGTGTGAGGGGTGATCTTGATAGAGGGAGAGCCACGGCGGGGGTCGCCGTGGCGAGGGAGAGAGGTCTTATCGGACGCTCACGGTGTGGCCGTCGCGTTCGTGGTCTTCGGCGAGCTCGACGGTGATCTCGAGGATGCCGTTGTTGTAGTGGGCGTCTGCCGTCTCGGGGTTGATCTCTCGTTCGATGGGGAGGTTGGCGCGGTACTTCCTGTCTTCTCCGAGGGCTTCGAGTTGGAGGCCGTCGTCGAAGGTTTTCACGTCGATATTGTCCTTCGTGACGCCGGGTAGTTCTGCGGTAACGCGGATGACGTTCTTGTCTTCGTCGAATACGCTGGTGACGAAGGGTTCGCGCCATCCTTCATCCCCTTCGGTGGTTGTTTCTTCGAGGTTGCCGAAGCGGCGGATGCGGGGGACGCCGTCGGGGCCTACGTTGAGGGTCCATCCGTACATGAGGGGTCCACGCGTGGTGGCCTCTGGGCTTTTTCGGGCGTCTTGGAGCATGCGGTCCATGCGTCGCTCCATGTCTTCCATCTCTTCTTCGAGCTCTCGGAAGAGGCTGCCGAAGCGTCGTCCAAACGGGCTTGTTCCGAACATGCGTCATCACCTTGGCTGGGGGCGGGGGAACCGCCTCCACTCCGACCCAAACATTTGTTAGTCCTTCTATAAAAAGATTGTGACGGGGGTGTCGTAGGATGGTGTGGGGTTCTCCACCCTCTTGCATTCGCATGTTAGAGGAAGAGCAGGGCTCCCCGGTACGTGAGCCAGGCGGCGAAGCTTGAGATGGGGATCGTTAGGATCCAGGCGCCGAGGATGTGGCGGGCGATGGTCCAGCGGACGGCTTTGATCTGGCGCGTTGCGCCCACGCCCATGATGGAGCCCGTGATGGTGTGTGTCGTGGAGACGGGGATCCCGATCCAGGCGAGGAAGAAGAGCAGCCCCGCGCCGGCGGTTTCGGCGGTGAACCCTTGATCGGGGCTTAGGTCGGTGAGCTTGTGGCCGATGGTTTCGACGACCTTCCAGCCGCCGATGAAGGTTCCAAGAGCGATGGCGGCTGCCGCGGCTACGATGACCCATGTGTCCACGCGGAACTCGGGGATCTGGCCGGCTGCGAGGAGCACGAGGGCGATCACGCCCATCGTTTTCTGCGCGTCGTTGGTGCCGTGTGAGAGGGAAAACGCGCTGACGCTGACGAGCTGGAGCTTGCGGAACCACCAGTTGGCCTTGTAGGCGTCGGCATCCCGGGGGACGCGGATGAGGAAGCTTCCCAGGATGAACGCGAACACGAAGCCAAGCAGGGGGGAGAAGAAGATGAAAAGGACCGTGAGCGTCAACGGGCCGGCGCCGAGTAGGTTGGCGCCGATGGTGACGAGGATGGTGAGCGTCGTGCCCGCGATGGCGCCCCCGATGCCGGCGGGGGAGAGCCGCTTGGACCCTGCGATCTCAGCGAGCAGGATCCCGATAATGCCTCCACCGACGCCTCCCAGAAGGCCCCAGGTGATGACGCGGAAGACCTCCTCTTGGGAGGGGAGGAGGATCCCGGGGAGGCCTGCGACGGCGAAGCCGGCGCCAAGGAGGCCACCGATGAGGGCGTGCGAGACGCTGATGGGGAGGCCGAACACGGTCGCTAGCGCGGTGGCGAAGATGGCGCCGGTCAGGGCGGCGGCGATGACGTTGATCGTCACAAGATTCGGGTCGATGAGGCCGGTCCCCACGGTGGCTGCGACGGCCGTTCCTAAGAGGAAGGGTCCTAGGAAGTTCATGATGGCCGCCAGGCTGACGGCTTGGACGGGGGTGAGGACCTTGGTCGCCACGATGGTGGCGATGCTGTTGGCTGCGTCGTTGACCCCGTTCATGAAGTCGAAGATCAGGGCGATCCCGATGACGACCATCCACCATTCGATGCCAAACATCGGGCTCTCACGCGTTCTTCATGCGGATGTCGCCGATGATGTTCGCTGCCTCTTCGGCCTTGTCTGTGGCCGTTTCCAGGTGTTCGAGGATCTCCTTTCGGGTGATGATCGTTTTCGGGTCCTCGTTCCGGATCAGGTTCGCGATGGCCTGGTTGAAAACATCGTCTGCGGCGTTCTCGAGCGTGTGGATCTCGATGAGGGCTTTGTCGATGTCGTTGGGTTCACGGATCTCGCGAAGCCCAGCCACGGCCTTTTTCACCTCGTAGGATTGGCGCTTGATCAAGGATCCAAGGTTCTGCATGCCCTCGGTGGGTTCCTCGATGTCGTAGAGGTAAAGGCGCACCGCGGCGGCCTCGATGTAATCGACGAAATCGTCCAGGCCCGCCATGAGAAGCGCCATGTCGCCGTGGTCGATGGGCGTGATGAAGGAGCGGTTGAGAAGCTCGTAGAGGTCGTGTACGAGGTCGTCCCCGATGTTCTCGTGGTCCTCGATCCGGGTCCGTTTCTCCTCCAGGTTCGTGTAGTCTTGGAGGAGGTCGTCGAGGGCTTCAGCTGCGTCCACCGCGTTCTCGGCGATGGCATCGAGCTTGTTGTAGAACTTGGGGTCCTGGGGGATGATCCATTCCTTCAAGCCCATCGGGTGGCCTCCCAAGGCATGGCGAGGACGCGTCGTTTCGGTTGATCCGTCGAAGGGGTGGTTGCCGTGATGGTGTCCCTCTCCCGGAGTACGGCACCCCCCTAACTGTGGAGCCGCATAACCCCTTTGCACAGAAACTCAGATTGATATATAGCACTATATAGACGAAGGTGGGGTATATGTGGGAGGGGCGGTTTCGAGGCTGCATGGAGTTCCGGAAAGTGCAGTTAACGGGCGGCACCTCGTTGACGGTGACGCTCCCCAAAACCTGGGCCTCGAAGGTCGGCCTTCAACCCGGCGACATGGTCGGATGCAGCGAACAACCCGACGGCGCCCTCGCCGTTACACCCCACGCCAAGGAGGATCGCGAGCTCCAAACCTGTCACCTCGACGCCAGCGGACAAGACGGGGAAGCCCTCTTCCGGAAAGTCATCGCCGCCTACCTCAACGGGTTCGACGCCATCAAAGTCACCTCCAACGACGCGCTTGCACCCGAAGCAAGGCAAGCCGTCCAACGAGCCAAAACCCGCGTGATGGGCCTCGAAGTCATCGAAGAAGACCTTGCCTCCATCACCGTCCAAGACTTCCTCGACCCCAAAGAGTTCCACATCGACAAAGCCCTCCGCAGGATGCAGATGCTCACCCAAACGATGCAGCAAGAAGCCAACGCCCTCCTCATCACCCCCAACC